>CAYUNP010000073.1:18378-22936 GCA_964446085.1 uncultured Pirellulaceae bacterium | reverse complement strand
TGCTTGCGATGGGTTTGGGGTGCCATGGTCACGCTCATCGTGACCATGTTGGGCCCGCTTTAATTGGGGTGCGAAGTTATTCCGTTAGCTGGGCCACTGACGCTAGCGGTCCAGGATGCGCTGCTTTTGGATCGTGCCTAACTTCGGTTCCTCAAAATTCGCAAGATACGTAAGATGCCGCCACACCGGGTAAGGATACCCATCGATTGGCAACTTGGATGCGACGTTGAGAGGATTCGATATGCGAGGGATTTCGCAAGCTTCTGCGGTATTGCTGTGTTTTTTGATTTGGGTATGCGTTTCCCTGCCATGTTTGGCTCAAAATGCTTCTGCCAACAGCTCGGCCACAGGCAGCAAAAATAGTTCCCAGGCCAAGGACAATGAGTTCGCCGGGAAGTTTTGGAATTACCTGCTGTCGAATAACTACAAACAGTGGTCGCCGGTGCCGGGGAAGACGGCCAGCTACTTTTCGAGCGGACCCGAAGCGAGTGGGACGCTGAGCCCCCACGGTGAATTGGTTAAGACTTATGTAAACCGAATCGCTGCGGGCGATCCCGAGTCTTTGCCCGTTGGTTCCATCCTGATCATGGAAAACTACCGGCAAGACAGATCACTTGAGACGATCTCTGTCATGTACCGAACCGCGAATTACAATCCGACGGCCAACGATTGGTATTGGGTGAATTACAATGCGGATGGGACCGTGGCCTCGCAGCGAACGGTCGACTACAGCGCGACGGTTCGCACAGGAGTTCAGCAAGCCAGTGCTGTTGTTCCGCTAAAGAGAAAGATGGTTGGACGTTCGGTTAGCTGCATCGCGTGTCACAAGTCGGGCGGCGACGATTTGGCGTTTTTCAATCACAAAAGTTACACGCAAATTGCGGCTGCTCCCATGGTCGCTTCACTTCCAAAAGTGTCGCAAGTTGGTTCGGTGACTCCACCTGTCCGAACAGTGAGCGTGACGTCCAAAGCCAAACCAAAATCCATATCCAAACCAAAATCCAAAGCCAGGCCAAAATCCATATCCCAAGCGATACCCACAACAAAATCCAGAGTCATACCCAGCCGCATCGTGCGACGGCCACGGACAGTAAATCGTGTTCCGAAACGGAATGTTTTTTATCCTGCAACTCGGACAAGAATCAATACGTGCCCTACTTGAGTTAGGTAACGCAATGGGTCTGAGTTTCAGGCCTTCAGCAAAGTCAGACTCCGACCGTTTGTATCTGAGCTATGACAAGCCACCAGGTTTTCCTGTGGCAGAGCGGACTGATATCGGACGAAACGCCCCTTTAAAATCCGGGCTTTCGCACAGCCGATGACGATCAACACGCGATTGAAACAGAACACGCGATTGCTCGCTAGCGAAACTCCTGTTTTTCAGCACCAAACTTTCTGTCATACGTGATCGTCCGCCCTTTCAATTTGCAAGGAGAAACGATGAAGCTTTCTGGAATTCCAACTTTTTTGTTCGCCGCCACGATTCTTCTCTGCATGACGACGCTAACGAGTGCTCAAACAGCCGACCATACCGGCGAGGGGCTCGAGACTTCTTTGCTCAAAGTTTCAAGTCCGCTTTCCAACTGGAAATCCATAGTCGAGCCAGAAAATCGACTCAAACCATTCACTGAAGTGGATCCGACGCCACCGCAAATCGTTCTGGAGTTAACCCAACTGGTTGTCGATCTGGACAGCGAAGTTCCATTGAAATCATTCTTCAAGCCGCAGACATTTGAAGTTCACAATGGAGTCCTTCCTGCGGTCGATGCCGATTCAGAAACGGGCAAGACAAGCAGCAGTAACATCCCCGGTTCAATCAACTCGACGACGAAGTTTGCGTCCAGTTGCGAATCCGTACGTCGCGCAACCCCTGTCATGCTTGCCAAGCTGGATGACAAAGGCACGCAGGCGATGAAAGCAGCATTGGGGAAAACCGCGATTGCAACTGCTCCAAAAGTCGTTTGTTTCTCGGGACAAACAGCGGCCGTCACGGACGTAACGTATCAGCCTTTTGTCGTCGGCGTCAAACCGCGCACAAAAGATGGCGCGACAGCCTACCAGCCAATTATTCAAACAGTCGAAGACGGGTTGGTCACTCGAATTGAGCCGACTATCAAAGATGGAAAAATTGACCTGACCGCAAATTTGGCCCACTCAAAAGTCTCAGCAGTGGAGACGTTTATGATCTCTGGAATCCAACGAAAGGATTTCTCCAAGGGAGTTACGATTCAGATCCCGGAACAAACTCTCAAACACATCAATCTTTCCACATCGCTTGAAGACGGAGAGACACTTTTCATTGATCCGCGTCTGCAAATTGAATCCCGGGAAAAACAGGACTCAAAACTTCCGTTCGCTACGGCAAAATCCGTTGGCGTTAACAAGCAGGTTTACTTCTTGCTGAAGGCTCAAATCGCTGAACCGGGAAAAGCGTTGAACAAAAGTTTGACACAATCGCGTTAGAGACACGTCACTCGTCAATTGAGTTCGGGCGCAAGCACAACGCGAAACCCGGCGCGTTTTGGCTGGAATTGAATTGGCACGATTCCGCCCAAAGGCGTGACAAGCAAAAGCTTCAAAATGCATAGCCTTGGAGCGACGAACAAGCGACTGTTGAGCCGGGTCCGCATTAATCCCGGTTAAGGGGTCCTTCCTCGGCATCGCGTCGTGCCGTTGATCTACCCCTTTCGCAAACGCAACCTTGCGTCAAAATATCGGCTTTCCCAAACACAGATCAAACCAACCACACGGAAACAAAATGGACTCCATCATTGCCATTCATGGTCGTCAGATTCTCGACAGCCGTGGAAATCCAACAGTCGAAGTCGATGTCACGCTTGCCGACGGTTCATTTGGCCGAGCTGCCGTTCCCAGCGGTGCCAGCACGGGAGCTCATGAGGCATGGGAACTTCGCGACGGCGACAAAGCCGTCTACATGGGTAAAGGAGTTAGCCAGGCGGTTGCAAACATCAACGGTCCGCTCGCGGAAGCATTGATCGGCATGCCAGGAACGGATCAAGGCGCCGTCGATCGTGCGATGTTGGAACTCGATGGTACTGAAAACAAAAAGAGCCTTGGCGCCAACGCGCTTCTGGGAATCTCGCTGGCGACTGCCAAAGCTGGAGCTGACTTTAACAACACGCCACTGTTCAAATATCTCGGTGGTGCTGGTGCAACGCTTCTTCCAGCACCAATGATGAACATCGTCAACGGTGGCGAGCATGCAGACAACTCCGTTGATGTGCAGGAGTTCATGGTGATGCCGTTGGGGTTCGAAACGTTCAGTGATGCTCTGCGTTGCGGTTGCGAGATCTTCCACAATTTGAAGAAAGTTCTGCAGGACAAAGGACTCAATACAGCAGTTGGTGACGAAGGTGGATTCGCTCCTGACCTTGGCAGCAACGGTGAAGCACTTGAATTGATTATGAGTGCCATCGAGAAAGCCGGTTACAAGCCAGGTGAACAGGTTAAGATTGCTCTCGATGTTGCCGCAACGGAGTTTTACAACCGCGACAAAGGTGTTTACGCGATCGATGGCAAAGAGCTTGATTCGGCCGGCATGGTTGACTTCCTGGCAGACTGGGCTGCCCGTTTCCCAATTTGCTCAATCGAAGACGGACTCGACGAAGACGATTGGGACGGCTGGAAATTGCTCACTGACAAGCTCGGTGGCAGTTGTCAGCTTGTTGGCGACGATTTGTTTGTGACCAACACAACCCGATTGCAGCGTGGTATCGACGAGGGCATCGCCAACAGCATTCTGATTAAAGTGAATCAGATTGGAACCATGACCGAAACGATTCAGGCGATCCAGTTGGCTCATCGTAACGGTTACACCAGCGTTTCGAGTCACCGTAGCGGCGAGACCGAAGATTCGACTATCGCAGACTTGGCGGTTGGCCTGTGCACGGGACAGATCAAGACTGGATCTGCGTCACGTTCTGATCGCATGGCGAAGTACAACCAGCTGTTGCGAATCGAAGAAATGCTCGGCGACGGAGCCGTTTACGCTGGCCCTCGTATGCTGTAGTCGGCGCGGGTTCAGTAAAGTTATCGAAGGCTCTGAACGAATGCGTTTGGAGCCTTTTTTAATTTAGCTCTGCCTGGATTTTTGCGATCAGGTTCTCTCGCTCGGTCACAGCGTAACTTTTTGCTGACTCAAATCCCCATACTGGATTGGGCCAATTTGAATCTCCTTCACTTCGCGCGACGACATGAATGTGAAGTTGCGAGACGACATTGCCCAGTGAGCCGGAATTGATTTTTTGACAGTGGCTCAGTTGTTTCAACAGGCGGGCGCAATCGTTGGTTGCCGTGGCGATCTGTTGTTGTTCTGCAAGGGACATGTCATGAAGCTCGACCAGATCGTTCTTCTCTGGAATCAATAACAACCATGGCCATCGCGAATCGTTCACCAGGCGAATCTGGCAGATTCCCATTTTCCCAACCGGAAAACTGTCTGTTGCCAGCCGGTCGTTGAGTTCAAAAGTCGTCACGAGATGCTCACTTATTCGATTCGTCCGCTGTCATCCGCTTCGGCATCACGCTGGTTAACGCT
>CAYUNP010000073.1:0-18278 GCA_964446085.1 uncultured Pirellulaceae bacterium | reverse complement strand
TCACTTATTCGATTCGTCCGCTGTCATCCGCTTCGGCATCACGCTGGTTAACGCTACAGTCTAAAAAGTTGCCAGAGCACCAATGTAGAATCCGCCGAAGTAGATGCTGCCAAGTTCAGCGTCATCAAGTCCGCTAAGAAGGTTCTGTTCGAGACTTTGTGTCGAAGCCAGGCCAACCCCGAAAATTCCGAGACCTTCGTATCCGCAACGGAACGAAACGTTGCTGGCAGCCTGGTACTGAAGGCCGAGATTGAATCCCAACGTTCCTGCTACGTTTCTTTGTTCACTGGAATCATCGACATTCAATGTATCAACATCGATTTGGACATCGTTAATGTAGAGTCCAGCATCCAGGCCGCCGGTCAAGGTGATGCCGCCGAACAGTGGTCGACGTCGCTCCCACATTTTGGTCAATCCCCACAGATCATTGTCGGTTCTCGAGCTCAGGCTGCCACCACCAATAACCTCGAACGATTCGTCGAGATTGATGTGGCGAATCCCGTATCCGGAACGCTGCAGTGGGTTGTGCCTGACCCACGAATTGAACTCAATGTTTTTGAGTCGGGATGAATAGTTCAGGTCAAAACTTGCTGAACTTGTTGCGGGAACTGCTTGAAAGAAGAAGGGAACAACATTTGGACCCGTCGCATCGAGCGATCCGGAAAATGAATTGAAATCGAAAAACGTAAACTCAAATCCCGAGTCATCGTCACCCATGAACTGAATGAAGTAGCGAGCCGTTCCGTCAGTGAACTGAAAATCGCTAAATGAGAACTGTTGTCCATTGTCGTCGGTGGCAAAGATCGTATCCTCGGCTCTTCCACGCTCGAAAAACAATGCGTCGAAACCAATTCGAAGTCGGAGCTTCGAAGGGCCGGGGAATGTAGGCCGAGTTGGTTGTTGAGATGCCGCGTTGGAAACTTGTTGGCCGTCAGGAGACTGAGTCGAATTCCTGGGGCTTGGTTTTGCGTCACTCCACAAGCCCTGACCCGACGCCGGAAGGAAATAGCCATCTTTATTGACGAACGACGTTGAGCTGGTTCCAAAAAGCGAATCGATTTTTTCATGCGCGGCGTTTTTGGCCGGAATCCTGTCTTTGTCTCTGATGATGGATGGCTTCTCTTGAGTCGAGTCGGTTCCCTTGGCGGCAGCCAGAGCTTTGGCCACGGCGGATTCCTCAATGGGATCCGATTGCTGCTGTCGTTGTCTCAATTCAGACAGTGGCGACTTCAAAAAACCGTCTTTGTCGACTAGCGAATTGGCGTCAAAAATCGCGTTGTTCGATTTGTAGACCGGAGCATCCTCCTTTTGCTGCCCCCATGCGGCTGGAGCGAAAAGCGTTAAAATTGCTAACGCTACGCTGAGGGTTTGCGGACGGTTGAAGGACATCGAGAGCTCTCCGAAGTGAAAAGATGCAAATAAGCACTACTTTCCAATCGACCCGAAAAACGAATACCGACACGACATCGCTTTCGACCAACAAAATCAGACTTATACGAAAAAGCAGTCACATACGCAGAATCACGATTTGCGTAAAAACTGATTCGATAGGTGTATTCGAAATAACCGGCAAACTTTAATGCCAAACCTCCCTAATAATCGGACCAACCCGTGAACATTGTCATTTTGGGAGCCGGAACTGTCGGCTCTTCGATCGCACAACAGCTGTGCAGCTCCAACCATAGCGTCACGGTCGTCGATCGAAATCCTGAACGCGTCCACTCGATTAACGAAAAATATGATGTACGCGCGATCACGGGGTCAGCATCCCAATCCAGCGTGCTGTTCCAGGCAGGGATGGTTGCTGCTGATTTGTGTCTTGCTGTCACTGGAATCGACGAGGTCAACATTGTGGCGGCTAGCATGGCCCGCAAGATGGGGGCACGTCGTAGCGTCGCCAGAGTTTATGGGCCGGTTTTTCGGGACCTCAGCACGTTCGACTATCAACAGCATTTTGGCATCGATCGAATGCTGTCGCTGGAGCACCTGACGGCGATGGAGCTGGCTCGCTGCATTCGCAATCCCAGCTCGGTTGTGGTTGAGCAATTTGCTCGTGGAGGTCTTGAAGTCCAGGAGTTAATCATTGGACAGCCCGGAAAGGTGACCGAGGGCATGATCCGGGAGATTGAACTGCCTCCCAATGTTCGGCTGGGTACGATTCAGCGAGCTAACCGAATGTGGATCGCATCGGCGGAAGATACGCTGGAGGTCGGTGATCGGGTGACTGTTTTTTCACGCCCTGAAGACACAAGTGCCATCGGCTCGCTCTTCAAGATTGAAAAAACGCCTCCGAAGCGGGTGGTTATCGCCGGAGGAGGTGAAACGGGGCTTCACCTTGCACGAATGCTGGAACGAGAAGCATTCAAAGTCATGTTGATCGAAAACGACAAAACTCGTTGTCAGGTTTTGGCGGGGTTGCTTGAGAACACGGCGGTCGTCAATGACGATGCGACAATTCGCGAAGTGCTGGAAGAAGAACGTGTCGAGTCGGCTGATTTTTTCGTTGCCAGTACCGGCGATGACGAGTCAAACATGATGTTGAGTGTGGGTGCGAAGGATGTCGGCGCCAAGAAAGTTCTGGCAGTGATTGGGCGTCCAGATTATGGCCGAATCATCAATCGGATTGGAATTGATGTTGCGGTCAGCGAACGTGAGGCAATGTCCAAGCAGATCAATGCGTTTCTCAACGAAGGCAACTTGCTCTCGCGAGCCAAACTGCCCGGTGGCCTGATCAGTGTCCTGGAAGTCGAAGTTGCCGAAGGTTCAGCCGTGACGGGTGGGTCGCTTGCCGAAATCGGTCTGCCAGATCGATGTCTGGTGGCGGCGATTATTCGACAGGATGCGGTGCATGTGCCCGGTGCAGGCGACAGGATCGATGCGAGCGATGTGGCGATCCTGATCGTGGAAGACGACGTAATTGATGTCGCGGTGTCGTTTTTTTCGTAACGCCTGTCGATAAAAGCCGGGATTCCAGGCGATTTCTCCCTCCCTCAATACAGGCTGTTGGTTTACGATTCGGGCTCGAAAAACACCTGACTTTACCGGACCGAAACCTTGTCCACTGATTTTCAATCCCTGCCCGAATCAAAAGACATCAAGGGAAGTTACTCCTTCATCAGTCTTGGATGCGCCAAGAATACCGTCGACAGTGAACGAATGATGGGCCTGTTGAAGCTTGACGGCTATCAAATGGTCGCCGATCCGGTTGGTAGCGATTTTGTGATCGTTAACACTTGCGGCTTCATTGAAAACGCGCGAACCGAGTCCTTCGCGGCGATTGACGAGATGCTGGAGCTAAAACGCGAAGGTAAAACCAAAGGTGTAATCGTTTCCGGATGTTTGGCGGAACGACAGAAAGAGCAGCTGCTTGAAGACCGTCCAGAAATTGACTCTCTGGTCGGGGTTTTTGGTCGCGAAGAAATTACGAAGATCGCGGATCGACTTGTCGGTGATCTGGCCGAGCAACGAATCGTTTTCCAGCCGGCTCCTATTCGCGCTTTGCCCGACATGGACCGATTGCAGATCACGCCAAGCCATTTCGCGTATCTGAAAATTTCTGAAGGTTGCGATCGTCTTTGTACGTTTTGCGCGATTCCAAAGATGCGCGGCAAGCACGCGACCAAGCCGATGGAAAACGTGATCGAAGAGGCTCAGCAGCTTGCCGAAAACGGTGTCCGCGAATTGATCGTTGTTGCTCAGGACACGACCTACTACGGCATGGATCTCTATGGCGAACCGCGGCTGGCGGAGTTGTTGGAGAAGCTGAACGAAGTTGAAGGCATCGACTGGATTCGATTGATGTACTTTTACCCGATGTATATCGATGAGAAACTTCTCAAGACGATTGCGGCCTGTGACAAAATCGTGCCCTACATCGATATGCCGTTGCAGCACGCCGACGATGTGATGCTCAAACGGATGTCACGTCGTGTAAATCAGGCCCAGATGAATGAGCAGATCGACATGATGCGTGCGATGTTGCCTGACCTTGTTTTGCGGACAACGTTCATCACCGGCTTTCCTGGTGAAACCGAAGAGCAGTTCCAGACACTGGTCGAGTTCGTAAAACGTCACAAGTTCGAAAGGATGGGCGTGTTCACGTATTCGTTCGAGCCCGACACGCCGGCGGCCAGGATTGAAGGCCACATGGATGACGAGATCAAGGAAGATCGTCGAGCCCGTCTGATGCAGGTGCAGCAGGAAATCATGTTCGAATACAATCAGTCACAAGTTGGCCGCACGGTGGATATCATTCTGGATCAGCCTGTCGAAGGCCAGCCAGGTGCCTGGATCGGTCGTGGTTCGTGCGATGCTCCTGATGTCGATGGGGTTACTTTTGTGTCGCAGACCGAACATGAGCTCAAGGAAGGCCAGATTGTTGAGTGTGAGATTGTTGCCTCGCAGGGCTACGACTTGATCGCAGCGGCTGTCGGAAAGCCTCGTGATACTCGTCCTGTTAAGCGCGGGCTGAATATTCTGCCCTCGTAGGTTTGGGTGCGAATTGCAATCATGCAGTTCCCAGGCCTATGCCATCTTTTTTAAGTGAATTGATCCAAGATTGTCGTGGTGCCGACGAACAAGTAGACTGGCGATTTATGAGTTCAAAACTTTCTTAATGGTTCTGCCTGATGGCAAAAGTACGATTTTCGTGTCCGCGTTGCCAGGCCGTAATGCAAACCAGCGAAGAAAAAGTTGGTTTTGATATCGCTTGCCCGCAGTGCAAACATCAGTTTACGCTTGTGGAACAGGAACGGCCTGAATCCCGTGAAACCGTGCGACCAGATAGCACTGGGGCTTCGCCTGCTACTGAAGACACGCGGCAGTGGATTGAGCGACCTGTTGAGAAGCCGAATCCTTACGAGAAGCCGAATCCTTACGCTAACTCAGTCAATTCTGCTCCAGTCAATTCCGCCCCAGTCGTTGATGCGGCTCCTGCTGGCGGAACGATTCCTCCGATCTATCAAGGGAACGTTTCGAGTTCTTTTGTCTGTCCCTACTGTCGTTCCAGACAGCCACCAATTTGGAAGTCAGAGATTTCGACAGCTGGTTGGATTACCTGCGTCGTTTTACTTGTCACCACCTGTTTTTTCTTTTGGGTTGGATTTCTGATTCGCGACAAGTACACAGTTTGCTCGTCCTGCAACGTGCGCCTGCCACGGGCTTTCCTGTAACTTCTGTCAGTCTTTTCATTTGTCGGTTGTTGAAATTCCAAAGTCTCTGACTTTAATGGAATACCTCTTCGCAGTTCTTCATTGACAAAGAAATGTTTGGCAAACGAAAAAACGTTGTGAGTCTTGCAAATCGTACCCGCAAGCAAAAACCACCATCGGCCCTGGTCGATTCGATGGTCCTGTTGGGAGTCTGTTTTGCGTTTGGCGTTCTCGGTTGGTACCTTGTCCGACCTCTGATTGGTTGATCACCACTGAAGCGGTTCGCGGTTCCCTGTCCGGGCACTCTCGTGTGCCTTCACCACGATCTGCATCGCACTGTATGCGTCATCTGGATCGGTCGTGCGGCGGATCAGACTCGTGACAGCTCGGTAAAAACGATCCAGCATCTGTTCGCCAACGGCGCGTTCGGCTTCAAGTGACTCCGTGTGCTGACCGGCGTCATCAAACCAAACGAGGCTCGACGGCAAATCGATGAAGGCCATGCCGTTTTCGCAGCAGACCTGAACCGATGGCGGGCGTCGATACGAAAGTGCATCCGACCAGCGCTGAGGAATGTAATGACCGACGCTCAACTGGGCCATCGGTTTCATGCTGTTCGCTTCTTCTGGCTTGGCGAACTCAAGATTGACCATCTGATAAAACAGGTCTTTCCGGGAATCATGCTGGCCGTGAATCGAGCTCAGTACCGAGACGGGATCCGCATCGACAAGGTAACGACACCAGTCAACCAGTTCCATCAGATTTCGCCAAACCAGAGGGCAATGTTGCCCGCGACGCCGCCAGTCGGAGTGGCTTTCGGCAGGCATCCGTTGGTGGCAAAACAGCAAATGAGGTTTGCCCAACCTGGTCGCAATGAGTTCTTTAAGTCGAAGCGTTGCCGGCGAATGTCGTCGCGGAAGTTCCGCCATGTAGGCGATTCCAGACGCTTCGATCCTTGTTCGAATTTCAAGGGCCTGGCCAGGAGTCACGTCAAGAGCGGCCGAACTGTAAACTGCTTTCCCATGCTCACATGCTTCGAGAATCGGAAGCGAGCCGTACCACTGCGGCGACAAATACAGGATTGCATCAATGTCGCTGTGCCGGATCACGCTGCGAAAGCTGTGAATCGCCACTGCCCCAAACTGTTCTGCAACCCGCTGCGCTTTCGTGTAAACTTCACAGCAAACCGCAGTAACTTCGAACCGATCCGAAAGTGCTCTCAGCGCAGTGGCGTGCCGAGACTCCCATTGATCCCCGAGGCCAATCAGTCCAATTCGAAGTTTCATGGACGCTATACGCCCAACTTTGAAGAGGCAATGATTCGATTGGTGGCGTTGAGGATTGCCTTGATCGACGCTTCGACGCAATCCATCGAAACGGCTCTCCCGCGGTAAACTTCACCCTCGGATTCAGTTTCAATGGTGACTTCACCGTTGGCATCACGCCCCAGCGTCGTACTCTGGATGTGGAATTCCTTGCAATCCAGGTCGATGCCGGTAATTTCCTGGACGGCCAGAAAAGCGGCATCGACGACACCGGAACCGTCGCAGACTTTGGTCGACTTTTCTTCGTCGCCACGTTTTAACGTCAGGGAAATTTTTGGCGTTGATTTATAAGTCAGCTCAACGGTGTAAGTCGCCAACGACCACTCGGTCTCTGTCGTCTTGCCAAGGATTTCATTTTGAATCAGTGCAACGATGTCGCCGTCAAAGATTTCTTTTTTGCGATCGGCAAGCTTCTTGAATTTTCCGAAGACCGTTTGAAGCTGATCACCAGTCAAATGAAAGCCCAGTTGTTTGGCACGATCAGCTAACGCAGCGCGACCGCTGTGCTTGCCCAACACAAGATCTGTTGCCGCGAAGCCTACGTCTTCAGGCCGCATGATCTCATAAGTGGATCGTTCCTTGAGCATTCCGTCCTGGTGAATGCCGGCTTCATGTGCGAACGCATTGCGGCCGACGATCGCTTTATTTCGCTGAACGTGCATTCCGGTGACGGCAGAAATCAATCGGCTGGCCGGGACGAGTTTCTTCGAATCGACTCTCGTGTCACATTGGTAAAAATCCTTTCGTGTACGCATCGCCATCACGACTTCTTCCAGCGACGCATTTCCCGCACGTTCGCCGATGCCGTTAATGGTGCATTCAATCTGCCCTGCCCCGGCTTCAACGGCTGCCATACTGTTGGCAACTGCCATCCCGAGGTCGTCATGACAGTGAACCGAAATGACTGCGTCACCAATGTTTGGAACCCGTTTCATCAGGGCGGCTATCACGTCGTGCATGTGGTTCGGAGTCGCGTACCCGACGGTGTCCGGGATGTTGACGGTCGTGGCACCAGCTGCGATGACTTTTTCGACAACGCGACAGAGGAAATCGATTTCAGTACGAGCCGCATCTTCAGGAGAAAATTCAATATTGTCACAGTAGCTCTTGGCTCGCTGCACACCGGCGACGGCGCGTTCGATGATTTCGTCGGGAGACATCTTCAATTTGAATTCGCGATGAATCGCACTGGTTGCCAGGAAGACATGAATCCGGGGATTGGCCGCATGCTTCAAAGCTTCCCAAGCGCGGTCGATGTCTTTGTCGTTGGATCGTGCCAGTCCGCAGATTTCTACATCCCGATTCCCCAGCGATGTCGCAATCTCGCGAACGGACTCAAAGTCGCCTGGCGATGCGATCGGAAATCCGGCCTCAATGATGTCGACTCCAAGATCGACAAGGATCTGAGCAACTTCCAGTTTCTCTTTGAGGTTCATGCTGCAGCCAGGAGACTGCTCGCCATCACGTAATGTTGTGTCAAATATCCGAATTTGCCTTGAGTTGCTCATGCGATTGTTGCTCGGCGAGGCCAAACGTTCCTATGAAATGGTGAATGCGGATGTCTATCCAGTTATATGCTATCGATTTGAGCCAAAAACTCAAAACGCCACTGGTTGCTGAACGCTGATTTTGAACCCTTATTTTGCCTGGTTCCAGCAAAGAAGCGAAATTCGTCAGCTTGGGGATCCGCATGGGCTGGATTTGGATAGAGCGTTACAATGTTGGGCAGACTTCAATGGATCATCGATGTTAAACCAACTTCTGATACCTATCCCAGAGTAAAGATTATGACCCCGTTCAGCGTAAAGCCCGGTTTGCATGTTTTGGTTTTCTGCACCTCCGTTGTGCTCGGTATTGTAGCGGTCGGCGAATGTTCTGCTCAGCAGCGCACATGGACCGATGTCTCCGGAACGTACAAGATCGAGGCAGAACTGACTGGCGTAACCGAGACCGAAACGGGACTCCAGGCGGAGTTGGTGATGGCTGACGGAAAACACATGGCGATTCAGATCGCCCAGTTGTGCGAAGCGGACAGGTTGACCGCAAAAGCATTTTACGACGAATCCAAAAAAGTGAAGGCACCGGAATCAAAACCGGTCGAAACAAAGCCCGCGGAACCCAAAACCAGTCCGACTGAATCAAAAAAGCCAGTGAATTCGGGGAAAGCCAAGCCGCCGGTCGTTGTGAAATCTGTTCCAGAGGATGCCATTGTTAGCCGTCCACTTGGTGCAGCTGTAAAACGAAGTTGGACTCGGGACAATCAAACCACAACTGTCAATTTTGATCCGGCGACTGCCATTCGACTGGACCGGGAAATTGCTCGAGACGAAAAAGGGAGACCGGCCGAAAATCCGGCCTACACGGTCGAAGTGACGAGCAGTGAACTTATGTTACTGCCACGCAAAGCAAAGGCACTGGTCCTGGAATTGATGGACTCGAACGTTGCTGTAGACGTTAAAAGGCGAGCGATTGAATCACTGAAAGAGAACTGGCCTCAACGTCGCCACCCGGGGTTACTGAAGGTATTGATCAACACCCTTTCGGATGATGACAAGTTTCTTCGACTTGCGGCTCTTGATCTTTTGGCCAACCATGACAGTGATCAGAGTCTGATCTACATTTTTGCCAGGATTGATGACATTTCATTTGATGTTCGTTGGCGAACTTACGAAATTTTGGCTCAGCTGCGAGATCCGCGAATCATTCCGGAACTCTGCGAGCGACTTGACGGTCCTGAGCGAGCCAAAATCTCGAGCGTTTTGCAAGAGTTTGGTTCGGCGTCGGTTCAGTGGGTGTATCCGTGGCTCGAGAATTCGACCGACGAACGGGTTTTGCTCAACGTGTGTCAGTTGTTAGGCCGAATTGGCGAGAAAGACTCTCTTGAAAAGCTGGACCCGTTAAAAAGCCACGAATCATTGCTTGTACGCTCACAAAGCGAGAATTCAATCAAACAGATCCAGACCCGGTTGAGTAAGCGTGCGTCAAAATCGCCGACGCGCCGTTAAAGCTTGACGCAGTTTGTGAAGCACGAATAATCTTCTGATCCTGCTTCGCCCCATTCGTCTAGCGGCCCAGGACGTCGGGCCATCCGCCCGAAAACAGAGGTTCGAATCCTTTATGGGGCTTTTGAGCTGGTTTCCTGACTGCGCATGAAAAAAGGGCCGCGAACAAATGCTCGTGACCCTTACTTTCACATCGCTGTATCTAGTTAAACAGCTGTCTCACGCCGAAGGTGAAGAAAGTCGCCGAGGCAAAGTTTATAATCTCTTCCTGTGGCTTGAAGCGGAGAATAATCGTGTCGCCTGCCTGAATCAGGATCCGGTCGCGTGGATCATTGATCGCATCATTGAGATCGACTCGAATCGCCAGTTGCCGGTCGCCCGGAATCTGACGAAGGACGATCACTTCTGTCGGCTGTTGCTGCTGAACTGACCCGCCCAGACCGCCGAGGTTGGACTGCTGAGCAGCACCAACTCCAACGTTGGCAACTGAGATCGCTGCCAGGACATCCAGGTCATAGTCACGTGGTAGTGGGAATTCTCCACCGCCAAGCAAACCGCCTGTGTAGTAGACGTCCGTTTCGCGAGAGTCGACATACAGGATATCGCCATCGCGAAGAATGATGTCTTCCGGACGGAAGTTTGGAATCTCGCCTGGCTTGAGCCGCAATGGAATTTTCAGCGTGTTGGTCGCATCATCAATTGAAGGCACGATTCCGTAAGGAAACTGATCGGCAGTATTGGTTCTGAAGAACTCAGCCATCCTGGCATCACGTTGTGCTGTCGCGAGTCGATTTCCGCGAAGAACGCGAACTTCTGCCTTCGCGTTTACACCCGGGATACCACCAGTTTGCGAGAGAGCTGTGAAAATGTCGTTTTGACCAGCCGGAAGCTGCAGTACAAATCCACGACTCGAAAGGTCAGTACGGTCGTTGACCACCTGCTGGCTACCTCGACCCTGGAATTGGGTGCCTCGCTGGGAAAGCGAGTTATCCTGGCGGACAACAAAGACGCGATTGGTTCGCTTGCGCAATTGAGTCACAATAATTCGACCACGCTTGATCAGAATCGGTGTTGGACCTTCACGGTAGGCTCGGGTGATCAATGCTTCCGCTTGCTGAACTGTCAAGCCACGGACTGGAATTGGATCAACCAAAGGCAGCGATACCGTTCCGTCTTCACGAATTGGAACCGGGAATCCAATCGCAGGGGGAAGGTCACTGTTTGGATCAGGAATCTGAACTGGAGGAGCCGAGCCGAACTCTCCAAGAACGTTTTCAATGAACACACCAAGGACGTCGTCTGCATCAAGAGTATAAAACTCAGGCTGATCCTGACGCAGTCGCGAAAAGTCAATCGGAATCTTGTCCGCTTGAGGTTCCGCCAGAAACTGGCGAGGGACCCTGGCTGCCGGAATCGAGTCGATTGGAGAAAACAGAGCCGTGCAGCCTGTGCTTGAGACGCTAACCAACGTCAGGGCTAACATCAGGATCAAGCTTCGCTGTCGGTTGCGGATGGATTCGGTTGAATGGCGATTCACCATCTTGGACTCCCTTAAAACTGGCCATCAATGGCCAAGCGATTCATTGTTGATTTGAATTGAGCCTGGCAAGGAACGCTTGCCCTGCTCAGACAGAAAGTTATTTTCGGTTGACAGGCCAGGCAGCTGTTCGGGTGTCGAACGAGCTTCGCACAGCCATCGGCAGAGGGATCTCGTTCTTCGAGACAACTGCTGAAGGATCAATCTTGCGTCCCCGAATGATCGGAGGAGCGATTGACGTGATTGGCTTTGCCTGCACGATCGGAGGCAACACAGTCCTGGCCACCGGTGCTGGTTGCACAGGCTTGGCACGCTGAGGAGCCTTGATGATCGGTGGAAGCTTCGCTGAAACTTTCACTTGCGGATTCAAGGGTGCAAGTATTGAGTGGCTAACTGGTGCGTTATTCACGTTGGCCTTTGCTGCAGCAGTCGTGGCCTTTGCCTTGACGCTATCCAGAGGCGTTCGTGCGGCGGCGTGCTGTCCTGAGACAACCGAGCTTTGGGCAAGTTTCTTTGCAGCACGTTGAGCTGGCGGCAAGAGTGTCGGCGATGGCTTGGTGACAGGCACGTCTGAAGGCAACGGATTTGGAGCCTTTGATTGCGTCACGGCCTGATCGATCATCCGTGAGATGTGCACCTCATGGAACGAGCCAGCTTTTTCTTCCCGAGCTGCAGCGACACCAGCGGGATATCCGTCAAACCAACTCTCGATGCACTTCGATCCTTCAGCACACTGGAATTCGTAGCCACGATATTGATCTGGCGGCAGTGCTGGAGCAAATCCATCTCCACCTCCGCACACGTCAGAATAGCCGGCGCAAAAACCGTTTCTGAAGTGATCGGCAAATTCACGATTACAATTCGCAAAGCGCAAGTTAAAAGCTCTTTGAGCCCAAACGCGGTCACGATAGGTGATTGCAAGTTCATCGATGATGCCAAGCCGACGAATCGGTCTTGTGCATCCGGTTTGCGTGAGTGAAGTGAAGGCCAGTGCCAGCAGCATGGTCGCTGCAAAAAGGCGTCTGGAAGAGACTTCGCTTGACATGATTTCCCCCTGGTTGGAATGTGGAACTGCTCCACGCGGAGAAATTGGGCAAAAACCCAACTGTTCCAGTCTCCTCATCGCCATTTAAGCTGTAGGGAATTTAGCGAAGGTTGTACCTGTTCCAGTTTTCCCTGAAAAAAGGATCGTTCGAGACGTAATGGTCTTGTGGACGTTTGAGCGTCTGAGAATTTCGGTTAGGCAGAGTGGGTTGCCAGGGGAAGGCAGCGAATGACAAATTAGCCCTTGAGTTTGCTGTCACCCAAAACAGCATCAGTTTGCGACTGGGCGTAGGCCTCGATTTTGCTGGCAAGCTCAGAATTCGAAAGTGCGAGAATCCTTGCCGCCAACAGCCCAGCGTTCTTTGCACCTGATTCTCCGATTGCCAAAGTGCCTACCGGAACTCCGCCAGGCATCTGCGCGATCGAGAGTAAGGAATCAATTCCATTGAGTGCCCGGCTTTTCACCGGCACGCCAAGCACAGGCAGCGTGGTCATCGAAGCGATCATGCCTGGCAAGTGAGCGGCTCCACCAGCGCCAGCAATAATAACTTTGAACCCGTCTGCGGCAGCGGACCTGGCGAAGGCAAACATCTTTTCGGGTGTCCGGTGAGCCGAGACGACTTCGCAGTGAGACGCCAACCCAAGTTCATCCAGAACATCACGAGCCAATCGCATGGTTGGCCAGTCTGATTGGCTTCCCATGACGATTGCGACAGGGGCAGATGAGTTTTGGGCATTCATGGAAATGTCTTTTAGCAGCGTTGAAGCGGAAATCTCCATTCTAGCCTTGAGTTTCGGTTTGGATAACCCAAAGGCAATTCATCAACCCAATCCGAGTGATCTGGACGCGTCTGCCCCAATTTCTCTATAGTCGCGAGATGCTGAAGCTGTTTCGTATCGCTGATTTCTGGAACCGGAAGCCGCTGGAGAAACCGGCGGATCGAATCGAGCGTGCGCTGCTGGATCGAACCAGAAGGCTGATGGCTGGAATCTCGGTCGATAAAAAATTTGAAAACGTTTCCGGTTCACTGGTCGTTGCCCGTGGACGGGGGAAATCCACGCGAGTCCTCTTTTGCGACAGCGTGGTTGAATCGATTCCGGAGTTGATTCGCTCAAACTGTCGTGAGATCACCAAAACTGGTGGAGTCGGACCTGAGTTCCGCAACTGCATCGCTGACTTGGCGGATATCCAGGCGACGGTTGTTGAAAAGCTGAAACAGAAAGCCGCCAAGTATGTGGATCGGATTCTGGCTGTCTCAGTCATGGATCCAGGGCTTTGGCAAAGAGACTTTGATGGCGTCGTTTCCCATACCGGTCTCTGCGACGCGACACGACTGTCGGAGCGTACCGGGATCAGCGTTATTGACGCCTGGCCGGATCGGGATATCGCTGTTGGCGGGAAAGGCTATCCACTTGATCCGCTTGGTCTGTGGTTGCTGTTGGCTGACCGAAATAAACGGATCGCCAGACAAGTCAACGTTTCGATTCGAGTAGCGCAACGTACTACTGGCTACCTCTTCCCGCCTTCGGACGGAATCGATGTCGAACTTCCTGGTCTGATTGGTTTGGAAACCGAAGGTGTGGATCTGATCGAAGGCTTGCTGAATTCGTTGGCGCAAGGTTCGCTTTCGCCAACGAGGATTCGGCAACTGATGGTTTCAGGAGTGCACTCTCGGGAGTTGATCGATCAGTGGAAGCAAGTCAACTTGCCTTCGCCGCCGCAACGGATTCACCAAATGTTGCAGTCCACAAAAGCGGCCCGCAACGAAAGTCTTACAACGGAACAGTTGCTTTGTACGGCAATGCACTGGATAGTGAGTTCCTGTGAAGAATCGATTAACGCGTCGCTTCGCCATCTGGAATCAGAACACACGCATCGGCGTGAACAACTGCTGGAGGAAATTGGGGCTTCTCCCCGCCTTCGTGTTTCGAAGCAGGGGCTGCTGGATGCCTACGATCAGTCGGCTCCGGATTTTTCCAAACCTGGACGAATTCTGATCGATGCTCCGGAGCTGATCTCAGATGCCTTTGTGTCCAATTTGCAGAACCATTTTCAGGAGTCACAAGTTGCCGGTTCGTGGCAATCGCAGCTGGACGTTTCGGCCCCTTCGGGAGGCGAAATTGATCCTCCAAGCTTGATCGCTGCGATGCTTGGGTTTCTACATGTCGATCAGATGCCGGCCAATATGCCGTCGCTCACCGGAGCGCATCAACAACGGATCCTTGGGCGGTTAACTCCAGGTCGACCGAATTCGTGGCGAAATCTGTTGCGAGAGATGGCTGACCACGAGCCGCCGGCCATGAAACTTCGAGATGCCGTTTAGAAGTCTATTTTTTGGCACGCTCGATCGATTCGAGTATCATCCGTTTGGCGATATCGGCTTCGTGGACTTTTGCAAGCTTTACCCATTTTCCGGGTTCGAGATCCTTATAGTGAGCAAAAAAGTGCTCGATCTGCTGAATTGTGATCTCGGGCAAGTCTGAATAGTTGTCAACGCTGTCGTATCGACGGGTCAGCTTCTTGGATGGGACAGCAATGATCTTTTCGTCGTGTCCGGCATCATCTTCCATAATCAGAACGCCAATCGGACGACAGCTCATTACGGCACCCGGAACAATGGCTCGCGTATTGCAAACCAGAACGTCGATTGGATCACCGTCGAGGGAAAGTGTATGGGGCACAAAGCCATAGTTTCCGGGATAAACCATTGGAGTGTACAGGAATCGATCGACGAAAAGTGTACCGGACGCTTTGTCCATCTCGTATTTGATGGGCTGACCGCCGTTGGGGACTTCAACGATTACATTGACATCATTTGGAGGATCGTCGCCGATCGTTATTTCATCGATTCTCATTGCGAAGCAGCATGTTAGAGTTCAAAAACAGTGAAAAGGCCGGTCATCCGGAAGTAGACCTTACAGAATCGGATTCTACTACCGGTACCGACGTTGAAAAATCCGTCAAACGATCCACAATAGACACTTACTTTTCAAGTCCACTATCTGAAACGATTTTGAAATGACAGACAGTCCCGCCAAACTTCGCGCGGAAGTTAACCCAAAATTCAAATACAAATTTCTGCTGATCGGTGTGATCGCGCTGTGCGTTGGCCTGTACCACTTCATTGATCCCGTCTTTGTTTATCCAAAGATGCGCCCCGCTTCGGAAGCCTTTGCAAAACTGCAAGTGCAAGTCCAGGGCGATGACGGTGCCCTGCAGCGACAATGGCCACCGTTGGCTGAGTCCAATGGTTGGCCCGAAGATAGACCCAAGTACACGCCTGATGAGTTAACGACGAACACGATCTACAGTTATTTCATCGGTGTGCTGTTCACGTTTGTGGCTGGGCTTCCCTGTTTGTGGACTTTTTTACGCTGTCTTGGACAATGGATCGAATTCGATGGTTCTGGTTTGGCAAATGCCAAAGGGCAGAAGGTTTCGTTTGATCAGATTTCCAAAATCGACAAAACGAAATGGGAAAAGAAAGGAATTGCCAAACTTGTCTACTCTGACGGTGGCTCAGAAAAGAGTTTCGTTGTCGATGATTTGAAGTTCGACAGGGAAATCACAGATCAGATCATGGAACTTGTCGAAGCGAAGGTTGGTGTCGACAAGATTGATGGAGCACAATCCGAAGAGGAATATCGCCTGGCTCGCGAGCAGATGTTGCGGGAAAAGGAAGAGCGACGACGGCTTGAGGAGGCAGAGGAAGCCGAAGGCGAGGAATAATCTGCGTATTGGCGGTTGCGATTGGTGCCCCTGTCAATGCATAATCTTGATTCATGGAAGTGCTTGTTCGGCTGGTGCCGGCCGCGGTCTTCAAAACCGTAGGGCTGCATGGAAATCATGTGGTCGGTGGGTTCGATTCCCATGCACTTCCGCCAAAACAATGTTTGGCAATTTCACCGGACCTGCACGGTGAAGACTTTTCTGGCAAATACAGGCAGTGAATCGACTGCATCGTTCACTTGCTTGAGCTTTTGCTGTTGAGCAATTTCCTGGTAAACAGCGGGGTTGATTCCCGTTGACGCATCGGGCTGTGACTCTTTCATCTTCCTTCCCGGCACTGCCTCATGAAAGCCCTGCAACTTGTTGGCCCTTCCGTTTTTGAGTTGGTCGAAAAGGAAGTCCCACAACCTTCTGCCGACGAAGTATTGATTCGGGTTAAGGCTTGTGGGATTTGCGGCAGCGATATTCATGGAGCAAACGGCAGTAGCGGTCGACGAATTCCTCCGATCGTTATGGGGCACGAAGCAGCAGGTGAAATCGTGTCCATCGGAGATGCTGTAAGTAGATTCAGTGTCGGCGATCGTGTCACGTTTGATTCGATGGTTTACTGCGGCGATTGCCACTTCTGTAATCAGGGGCGTACGAATCTTTGTGAGAGCCGCCAGGTGATGGGCGTTTCCTGTGACGAGTTCCGACGTCACGGTGCGTATGCTGAGTACGTTTGCGTTCCCGAGCGAATTGTTTGCCCTTTGCCAGAAGCGCTCTCTTACGACCACGCAGCGTTTACCGAACCCGTTGGCGTCGCAGTCCACGCGGTGAATCGTAGCAATGTTCAAGCAGGCGATTCTGCAATCGTGGTGGGAGCGGGGCTGATTGGCTTGCTGGTTGTACAAGCTCTCAGGAACGTCGGTTGTTCGACAATCATCGCATTGGACCTGGTGCCGCAGCGATTGGACCTGGCAGCGAAGCTGGGAGCAACGCATACAATGTTGGCGACCGAGGAGAATGTCGTCTCAAAAATTCAGGAATTGACCGAAGGTCGTGGGGCAAACTGTAGTTTCGAAGTGGTTGGCGCTACTGAGCCTGTCGCATTGGCGATTGATGGCTTGCGTCGAGGCGGCACGTGTGTATTGGTTGGCAATCTGGCTGCAGAAGTCACGTTGCCACTGCAGAAAGTTGTAACTCGCGAACTCAATGTGCTTGGTACCTGTGGAATCAATGATGAAGTGCCAGAATCGGTTGAACTAATTGCATCAGGAAAAATTCAGGTGGAACCACTGATATCTGCACGCAGTTCACTCGAAGAAGCAGCTGACTGGTTTGCAAAACTTGAGCTTGGGGATCAGTCGTGGCTCAAAGTTCTGGTTTGTCCGTAGTTGGAATGGGCGTCGCAATGGTTGGTGTCGTTGCTGATGAGTTGCGGGTTCGAGTGATTCGTTGGCTTTCAGGCTCGATACGGTTTTGGTAATTTGAAGCATGTTCCGTCGAGGTTAAAACCGGTGCTACGAATAACCTGTCGCCAATCAGCGGCCGAGTCCAAAGTTTCAGTTCCTTGGCGGGATTCCTGGTAAAACACGAGCGTAAAGATAGATCGTATGAACATTGACAAATCAAAAGTATTCAACGTTCCCAACAAGCTTTCAGCAGCTCGGCTTGTTCTATCGGTCATTGTCTGTGCTCTGATTCCGCTAAAGTTCTACTGGGCGGCACTGGTTCTTTTCGTGATCGCCGCGGGTACGGATTGGCTCGACGGATGGTATGCACGCAAATACAACATGGTCACGAAACTTGGTCGAGTTCTCGATCCGTTTTGTGACAAGGTTTTGATTTGCGGCACTTTTATTCTGTTGGCTGTCGAAATGGACGGGCCAGACTTTCCGTGGTGGGCGAAGATCGCTGGCTGGATGGCTGTGGTCGTCATTTGCCGTGAACTTCTGGTGACCGTGCTTCGCTCCATGATCGAAGGCGCTGGCGGCGATTTCTCTGCCAGGATGGCTGGCAAGATCAAAATGTGGTTTCAGTGTATTGTGGTCGTTGCCAGTTTGTTGGCGCTGGCGATGGGAGCTGGTGGAGACGAAGTGCCGCAGTGGTTGCTGATAACGATCGGAATTTCTGCGTGGGTTGCCGTTATTTCTACGTTGCAATCTGGCTGGAACTACGTGGTCGCGGCCAGCGGCTACGTGTTGGATCAGGTTGAAGACAGCCAGTAAGCTGGCAAAAACTGGCGCGTCTATCTCTGTTGTGAATCAGGATGTGGTTTTGCGGGGTCGCGATGCGCCTATAATTTCTGATCTGAGCCCTTGGGCGAGTTGTTTGGCTATTCCAATGCAATGCGTAGTTTGAGTCAGGGACGAGCTGGAAGTTCGATCGAACCTCTGCATTATGCCAGCGCCGGCCGAAATCGCCGATGGGTTCAAGTTCCAGGGCCTGTTGCAGTGGCTCTGTTAGCGATCGAATAGACCGATTTGCGCACCGATCAGCCAGTCGTCA
>CAYUNP010000072.1:21808-23166 GCA_964446085.1 uncultured Pirellulaceae bacterium | reverse complement strand
GAGCAGCAGTACATCCAGATTGACACCAGTAACATTTTGTTTATCTGTGGTGGAACCTTTGTTGGCATAGATGAGATCATCCGAAAACGATTGGGTGAACGAACGATCGGTTTTGGTTCCGATGGAGGCTTCCGCGAGGAAGGCAACATGGCTGAGATCCTGCCTCAGGTGACCAGCGATGACATTCTGGAATACGGGTTGATCCCCGAACTTGTGGGACGCTTGCCTGTTACAACAGCGCTGGCACCACTTGACGAAGCTGGACTGATCAAAGTGATGACCGAACCCCGGAACGCACTTGTACGTCAGTACCAAAGCCTTTTCGAAATGGAAGGCTGCGATCTCAAGTTCACTGATGAAGCTTTACAGATGATGGCTCATCGGGCTATGGAGAAAGAAACCGGAGCACGCGGACTTCGCTCGATTATCGAACAGGTCATGCTTGACATCATGTATGACTTACCCGACTCGCCGAAAGGCACGACGTTCGTTGTCGATGAGAAGATGGTTGCCGCAGGAATAAATCCGGAAGCTTTCAAAATGCCTGAATCCAAAAGTGCATGACACCTGTCATGAACTTTTGAATGAAGGAAGGTGCGTGACTCAGTCATGTGCCTGAAATGAAAGCGAATGAGCGATCACAAGCTTTCAGAGATGTGTAACCAATGGTTGGTTGTGAGCATTGATTGGCCTCGCCGGTTTTAAAAACCGTCCGCCTTTTGAGCGACTCAGAATCAATCATGTTGAAACACGGCCTAACAGTCATGTCCGTCGCCTTAAAAAACGCGATGGGTTCTTCGCAATTGACTTCCAGCCGACTTTGACACGGGAATGCATTTCAAACAGGAATTCGGTGAAACGCGATCACCGAAATCCAAAACGATGAGGAGAGTTAGATTTTGAATGGCATCCACTTCCTTGACCGACGCCATGTTTTAGCCTTTTGAAATCGCAAGATACCAAAATGACAACTGCAGTTTGACGGTACCACAACTGCACGAGTCGACGTTACCAATAACCCTTGCCGAGGAAGCAATTCTTCGGCAAGGGTTTTTTTGTTACAACGGGTCGCACGGGCTCGGGACATGCAGATCACAGGCCAGAGGCCTATACCACCTACCCGTCTGGATCGTCAAGCAACTCTTGCAGTCGTTGTCCAAGTTCAGCAGGGAACTTCTCCGGCCAGGATACATCGACCAAGCCAACACCAATCATGTCCCGTAAATGAGTCTTGTCCTTGTCACGATAGCTGTTGAGCTTCATTTGAACCAGTTGCTCAAGTTCAACCACCCGTTTGTTTTCGATTGCCTTCGACTGATCCACCGTCGGCGACGCCGAGACGTAGGATTCCTTTACCT
>CAYUNP010000072.1:2492-21708 GCA_964446085.1 uncultured Pirellulaceae bacterium | reverse complement strand
TGACAAACAGGAAGCAGTGAAGCGCACCAGTCAGGAGGCAGGCGACGCAAAGTCAGTCGCCTTTGGGCATTGTGCGGGCGATTCGAAAACCAAAGTCGATGGCTCGGTATTCTGGAGCGTGGTTCAATCGCAAGGCAGATCGTAGAGATGCTCTTTGGTCTCTAAAGCAACCACCTCGAATGATTCGTTTGACGTCTTTATCAATTGCCAGTTCAAAAAGCTGATCATTTCCTTTGTAAGACTTGTAGCTCTGCACCGTTTGGAGACACCACTCACTGACATTGCCATAAGTATCATGGAGGCCAAAATCGTTTGGAATGAGCAAACCAACCGGTTGAGTTTGTTCGAGACTGTTGTTTGCTCCCCATGAATAGAATGAGATAAACGCATCGTCGTTCCCAAAAAACCGACCGGTCGTGGTGCCGGCACGACAGGAATACTCCCACTCGGCTTCGGTTGGCAAACGGTAGCCCGTCTTTGACAACATGTCCGGGGCCAAACGCATCCCTGGTTTGATCTGGCTAATTTTGGGGTAACACATCTGACTTTCTTCGATGCCCTCTTGCTCGCTTAGCCACCGGCAATATTTGGCTGCCTGAAACCAGTTGACGCCTATCCGTGGGTGCTCTGAAGTCGGAGCAATTTCGTCAGGGTAATCGTTGCTGCGGTCGCGCTTTTGAAATTTCTCGAACTGCCCGACAGTCACTTCTGTCGTTCCGATTGCAAACGAACGGTTGATCTTCATCAAACTTGGCAGTTCGTCTTCCTGGCGAGACTGGTCTTCGCCTGATCCAATCTGATATTCAAATGGCCCCTTGAAGATGCTCATCGTGTGATCGTTTTTCGCCGAGACGTACCATTGTTTGGCTCCAGGATCTGTTGCTGAAACAAGGCGTTGTTCTACCCGGCCAATGGAGACGGCTTGTCCCCATTTTGAAAGAGACCATCTTGCTGACGAATGAACGCCAGGGTCGGGGTCACGTTCAAAAATATTCAGTAAGTGATCGATGCTCTGTTGTGAAACTTCATCTCTGGGATAGGTTCCCAGAATTTGAATCAGTGCAATTCGAGTCGTCGTGTCCTTATTGTTTTCAAGAAGATCCAGAATGGTTGCACTGTCGACCTCTGATTGCCGCAGAGCCTGAGTTGCATAGGTGCGCACTTCCAATTCGCTTGAATTCTGCACATGGCGAACAAATGGTTCGGTCTCACCCAGTTTTAGCAAGCCGATTGATGCGTTTGCAATTTTGCGAATCCCAAGATCAGACCCGGCAGATTCTGACTGTTCCAATTGTTGCGACAAATATTTCCTGGCTTCCTGATTACGGGATGAAAACTGGTCGAACAGTCCAACGAAATCACCGCGTCTTGCGATGACGACCAGATTGGCAACCCTCGACCAATGGCCGTTGGAGCAGAGTCTCAGAATATCTTTTACACGATCAATGTCACGATTGTCCCGTGCCTGGTCATCGGCCAGGTAGATGCTTTGCAGAGACGGAACAAGATGGGCCGTTGTCGGTGACAGCAGTTCTACCCATTGAACGGCGTGTTCCACATTCTCACTGATCAACTTTTCTGTGATGCGAGCGCCGATCGATTCCCAGCCCGCCGCTTCAGCGTCATACTTTGCCAACAGCGAGGCCGCAGGGAGAAGTGTGTCGTTGTCTTCAGTGAGTGTCCACAGTTTTCCAACGATCGAATCACTCTGTGATTCCAGCGCGACCCGAATTGCACTCACTTCTTCTGGAGACGACACCTGTAACCGATCGAGCAAATATTCGATCTGCACAGGATCAGTGCCAACCAATCCAAGGCTGAGATGGAGATGTTCTGTTGAATCTTTGGAGTGCTCGGCCAACTGCTGCTGCATCATTGGCGTCGTCCACTGCTCATACTCCGCCATCGGTGCGATCAATTCGGGAGCCTTCTCTGTTTTGGCACTGACCAGCAGATTCACCATATCCGCAGCGGTCTCCCGATTCCGGGACTCAATATTGAACTGCCAGACAACCCAGGAAGTGACTGCAACCAGGGCGATCGCCAATGATGCCAACGCGGTTCGGACGCCGTAGAATCGGGAAGCCTTTTGCATCATGCTCTTCTGCGGCGTCGACCAACGATCACTCTTGAGGTGTCGACGAATCCCCAGATACTCAAGAAACGTTGGCAGTTGGCGATTCTCCGGCTTGGAATTCCACAGAGAGCTTCGTTCGGCAAGCAATAACTCTGCCCTGCCCTGCTTTGTTTCGCGTTGTTTCAACGCCAGCCAGTTCTGGATCGATGGCACCAGATAGTCATGAGCCAACTGGTAGTACTTTTCATCAGGCTGAGTGAGACCGGTCGATTCCGCCGATGCACCTTCTGGATCTGTGGGCGTGATAAAGCGCGTTTCATTGTCGAGGATTTGAATCAGTTCCTCGAAACTTTCCGTTGCAGAATCGTAACCAGAAAGTGTTTTCAGTTCGCTCCATGATTTCATTTCGCCTTTGATGTCAGTCCCGATTTCCGGGACAAGACTACTGAGAACTCTGCGAACTGCTTTCTCATGGTATCGGTTTCTGGGAGGAGCACTCGACTTGATAAACGTCTCTTCGAGAAAATTAACGCGTAGTCCTTCAACGCCTCCAACGTCTGAAAGTGATTGACTGTTCCACTCGCGGTTTTTCATCATCTCGGCAAACAGGGCAAGCCGCACGCAGATTACTTTCTGATCAGTCTGAAGCTCTTCGATCGAATCATCGAGAAAGCGATTCTGCTCATCGCTAATGTCTGCCGCCGACTTGGGCATAGCCCCGAAAGCCTGACCAAAGGCAAGCAGAACGCTGCGTGCGTGCCTGGCCGGGAACAGGTCCACCGCGGCCGAGTTGTTTCCCTCTTCCTGGCGAATTTCCAGTTCCCGCATGAAGCGTGTTGCTCCCATCCAGAAATCGTCTCGCACCGCGACAATGCATTGAACGCGTTCACCATCGCAGTGCCGTATCGCACGAACCAATTCTGTGTCCGCAATATTGGAACGCGTGTGCAACCACTGCTCAAACTGATCAAGAATCAGGACGAGCTTGCGTCCCGATTGCAGGCCCGCTCCACGGCGCAGTGCCGCGATCGTTTCTGAAAGACTGGAAGTTGAATTGATTGAGTTTGGAAAATGCCTTTTGATTCCATTTAACAGTCGCTTCTCGGTTTCGTCGGGTGTCGATTCGATATACACCGTCTTCAACGAACTATCCAGTTGAGGCAAAAGTCCACTCTTGATAAACGATGACTTTCCACAACCTGAAGGACCGTAAATTAGTCCGACCGAGAACGTGTTCTCCCGATTGAACTCCTCCAGTTTCGTCTTCCAAAAGCGAACGCTATCCGGAATCCCAAACCGGTCACGCGGCCCGGGAAGAAGATGCAGAAAGAATTCTGCATCATGAACGTCGAATGAGCGCAGACCCTTGGGAACGATCGAGATTTGCCCGGAATCAACATCGCCACTAACCACCTGGGAGATACTCGACGAGATAGCGGCGACAGAACTGGGCTCCTGTTCTGGCGGAGTTCGTTGACTTCCTGAGATCGACGCACTTGTCCTGGAGCGTTCGACTGGCGGAATGTCGAGACAAAAATGAAGATCTTCCGCCATGTCGAAAGCAGTTGAATAACGATGTTTCGCCTTCTTTGAAATCGCCTTTAGACAAATCCGCTCCATTTCCGACGGTATCGATTCTTCATACTGACGCAGCGGTCGCGGTTCCACGCGTCGAATCTGGGAAAGAACTTCTGTTATGTCTTTGCCGTGAAATGGTCGAGTGCCGGCGAGCAATTCGTAGAAGACAACTCCCAGGCTAAAGATATCGCTCTGGCCATTGATTCGGTGCCCTTCTCCACTGGCTTGTTCGGGGCTCATGTAGGCAGGTGTGCCGATGATGCGCCGTCCTTCGTCAAGCGGATCATGATCGCGAAAGGCCAGCCCAAAATCAACAATGTGCGGCGTGCCATCGTTGGCAATGAGTATGTTTCCGGGCTTGATGTCGCGATGAACAACGCCATGTTTGTGCGCGTGGTGCAATGCTCCGGCGATCTTTGCGATCAGCGCAGATGACTCGCCAAAGGTCATCCGCTGCTCGTTGATAACACTCGACAGTTCCTTGCCTTCAATGAATTTTGAAACGATGAACAAAGGATGTTCTTTCGTGCTTCCCACATCATGAACCGGAACGATATTGGGATGATCCAGATTGGCAACCGTTCGAGCTTCGTTCAAATAGGTTTCAACGTTCGCCTGATCTGCGATGATTCGGGGATGTGGAACCTTGATCGCAACAGATCGTTCCAACTTCTCATCGAATCCAAGGTAAACACATCCAAATCCGCCTTTTCCGAGTACGCGGTGGATGCGGTATCGATCGATGAACTCCACTTTGGGAGCTGTCGCTGTCGCCGGTGGTGCTGCCGATGCTGGAGCTGATTGAGATTTCCTGTCGGAATCGAGAGTGCAATCAGGGTCATTGTTTGGCACTGTTGATTGCCGTGCCGCAGAAAGACCATGTTGTTCGTGAACATTCCTTACAATCGTGGCGTCATCGACATTCCCGGAGTCTGCCTGATTCAGTCTTGCAATTTCATCTGCCGCAATTGAGACGGCCTTCTTCCCAAATTTTGCATAGTGATTCGGAGAAAGTTCCTTTCCAGCGTCGAAGCGAACATTCAAGTGGCATCGCAAGATCGAGCGCAGGCATTCGATACGTTCTTCCTGGGGCACCCGTTTCAGGAAAGCCACAATTTTCGGCTTCTTGCCCGCCTGGATCTCGGCTTCTATTTCCTGAAGCTTTTCGACTAGTGCATTGGAGACCATTGTATTTCTGGTATTGATGCGAATTGAGAACGCACTTTTTAAAGGCAACCGATTGTAACAAAGTGACAAGCGATGTGCCAAAGTTTGTGATCGGACGTATGGGCGGGCGGACCGATTCGTAAATCGAGCGATCCAGGTAGGAGCAATGCCTTGGGCTATTCGTGGCGAGTAATCTCCTCGAAGGCGATACCGCCAGTTCGTTCGTCAAAGCTGAGTTGATTCCAGCTTTGTTTTAGGGCATTGAACTTCGTCAGACGTCCCTCGTACAAGGCAGGTCCAGGGAATTCTGGCGAATCCCACTACGGCCAACCCTAAATTCAAATTGGAACAAAGCACTAGCGCGAAAATCGACTATCAATCAAAATGCCAGCCTGTGCCTGAGTTAGCTGAGTTCCCGTGATGCTGGGGTCCAACAAGTTTGCTATTGATGCAACATGGGCCAAACCCAAATTATGGGCAATCTCATGCGCCGCGACACGAGCAACGACTTCGCGTCCCTCCTGGAATGTTGGCAGTTGATCACCGACCCGAAAGACAACTCCGTTTTCGCTATCGAGCGCCAAGCCATTGGACGTGTTTTCAGGCAAATTACCGCTACCGGGAACGACCCCTACAAAGAACACATTAATTGTCAAAGCGTCACTATTGGTCACGTTTGCAGCAGCTCCGTCTTCAAAAATTCTAAAAGCATCCTGGAAAGGACGCGTTCCGCCATTGCCGACGTTGGCAAACGTGCTGTTGAATTCATTGGGTGTCAGAAAATCCGCCTGAATTCTGGCTTGATAATAAATGTCATTGATGAGTTCCTGAATTTCGGCTTCCTCTGTCTCAGCACCAAAATATTCAGCCGTGTTGGATCCGTTTGTGTTCGAGACAATGATCGGCTGAATTGTGATTGTTTCCTCGATCTGTGATACGGCTCGATGTGCACTTGGACTGGCCGGATTGAGGTAATTAATCCATTCCACGCTTTCAAGGTCATCAGTTCCGTCGTCTCCAGTACGGTCCCTGGCAAAGAGGTCGCCGGCAATTCGGTATCTTCCTTCGATTCCGGCAAGCAGCACGCGGTCAAAACCGTTCTCAGAGTTACTACCTCCAATTAGTTGGTCATCGCCAGCATCGCCTTGCAAACGATCATCACCGTCGCCGCCTTCAAGCCGATCATCTCCATCATTGCCTCGAATGAAGTCGTTGCCAGCGCCACCAAGGAGTATGTCGTCTCCTGCCCGACCAACAACCACATCGTTCCCCTCTCCACCATCGATTTCATCATCGCCTTCACCCGCGAAGATCCGATCATTGCCTTCTTCACCAAAGAGCTCATCATCGCCCGCACCGCTGATAATGAGGTCAATTCCAGATCCTCCTTCGACGATGTTGTTGCCCTGTCCAGTAAACAGATTGTCATTCCCAGCGCCACCAAAGATGATGTCGACGTCAGGACCGCCGAAAACCGTGTCATTTCCAGTGCCACCACGAATCGTATTCATCCCTCTGCCACCAAAGAGTCGATCGTTCCCTGCCCCACCATCGATTTCCTTGATCCCGTCGGCTCCACCGCGGATTTCATCATCTCCATCATTGCCAGTGAGGATGTCCGTTCCCGTTCCACCAACAAGACGATCAATGCCACTGCCGCCAATGAGCGTGTCATTTCCAGCCTGGCCGAAAGCGAAAGACGGAATTGATGTGCCGTTGGTAAATTGATCGTCACCACCAAGCCCAACAAAGCGAATCGAGCTGACATTTGCCGCCGGGAAAGTCATCGAATCGGAACCCGTTATCGAAGCCGAAACAATGCCGCCAGAAATGGAAACGCTGGCAACATTGGGGTTGGAGTCGCCACCCAGAAGCAGCTCTCCGCCGTTGAGCGAAATTGAAGTCAGAAGATTACGCGGCTCGCAAAGCCCGTACTGAAACCCTGATTTGCGTCGATTTAACATGCCGATTCCGATTTAATGTGAAAATGCAAAAAGAGATGCCAATCAAGGTGCTCAGTTTTTATTTAATCAGGTTAATCGACGCGATTCAAGTTTTATTCTTAGTTCCTTGATGATCGATACCGGCACGAATTCTGCAAGCTGTTGATCCGTCGCAAGGGGCGTCAATTGCTTGATAAGAGAGCTCGATACATGGGCATATTGGCCATCTGCCATGAGGAAAACGGTTTCCAGTTTTGGGTTCAGCTTTCGATTGGCCATCATCATGGTGAACTCACCCGCGGTATCGGTCATCGGACGAACGCCCCGAATCATCACTTTCGCACCAACGCTTTCAACGAAGTCCACGGCAAGGCCCTCGAATGCTTTCACCTCGACATTGTCCAGGTGAGAAGTCACCCGAGTCGCCAACTCGATTCGTTCTTCAGGGGCGAAAAGACCTTGCTTCTCAGCATTGATACCGATCCCCACGATCAGTTTCCCGGTAATGCGACTGGAGCGTTCGATAACGTTGAGGTGTCCCAATGTGATTGGGTCGAACGAACCGGTGTAGACGGCGAGATTCACAGAATGCCCCTTGGAGATCGAAAAATATCGGTGTAGTCGCGATAACCGCCACGCTCGGGCCGGTACCTTCGGTAACGGCGAAACAAACTGAAATTTGGCGTGGTGACACCCGATTTAGGCCAATTATACTGTCAAAAATGAATTTGGCGGAACTGGGCCTCTCGCTCGTACGTCCAACTTGTAGATTTCGCGTTTCCAAATTACCGTAAGTACATCCTACGAAGGAAAAACCTGTGCAAAAAGGTCTTTGCATCATTGCACTCTCCGTAGCCGTGGTCATCTTCATCCTGTTTGTTGCTGATCTGGTTCTTGGGCTGAGTGGCCAGGCTCCGATGGCGCCATTTAAGTATGCTCCGGGTATGATCATGGACATTGTGTTCGCGGTTGTTTCTGGCATCCTGGCCGCGATGAGTTGGTCGACGCTTCGCGAACAAGTCTAAAACGGAATCAAATTTCATGGATCGGCGAGCAATTCTCAAACTTGGGCTCGCATCATCGATCGGATCCGGACTGGCGATCAGCAGTCCTTCATTGCTTCGAGCTTCGAGCTTCAACGACAAAGCGCAAGCTGCGGTAGATCGCGGCCTTGCGTTCCTCGTTAGCAAACAAAGCCGGGCTGGTGGATGGGCAGACGAAAGCCATCAAACCGCAATCACTTCTCTGGCTGGTACAGCTCTGATTTGCAGCGGCTCAACCACGACACAAGGACCTTACGCAAAAGCGATTCGATACTGTGTCGATTTTCTGCTGAGTAAATGTCGTCGCAACGGACTGATCGGATCTTCGGGCGAGGCCCGCTACACTTACGGGCACGGCTTTGCGATGCTGTTCCTTTCTCAAGTGCTTGGTGAAGAAGAGGATATCGATCGACGGGAAGAGTTGGTGGAAGCACTTGAAAGGGCCGTGAAATTCAGTATCAACGCTCAAACGAAAGCCGGAGGTTGGGGCTACGTTAGCGGGGATGATTTCGACGAAGGTTCGACAACCATTACTCAGGTGCAAGGATTGCGCGGATGTCGCAATGCCGGAATTGTTGTTCCCAAGGCAGCGATTGAGAAAGCCAAAAAGTACATCTACAAATGCCAAAACCCGGACGGGGGAATCAAGTATTCATCGGGTTCCGGCGGCGGCGATTCTCGTCCAGCGATTACGGCAGCGGCGCTGGCGGCGCTCTACAACGCAGGTGACTTCAAAAGCAAATACATACCGCCGATGTGGGCTTACTGCAAAAAACATCTCCACAACATTGGCTCCAAGGAAGTAGCCGGTTTTTGGCACTACACTTATCTCTACTATTCGCAGGTTGTTTATCGTCAGGGGCCGGATGTCTGGGACCCGTTTCGTGATCAACTCTTCAAACGAATTCTTCGCTTGCAAAATGACAGTGGCGGTTGGGGCAGCGACAACATGGGTTCCGTTTACCCAACCAGTATTCAGCTGATCATCATGCAGCTGGATTATGGTTACTTGCCAATTTTCCAAAGATGAGGCGGTCGCTCGCACTCGTGACGTGAATTCTCACAGCGCGTCGTTCCGCCAATGCCTTTCTTTACGCGACCAAAAAGATCACAGAGGACAGTGAAAATATGCCTCGCACAAAGACGATCGTGTTGAAATTTGCGTGAGGTAATCCGAAGAATGCCCCTCGTGAACGAGACGCAGAACAGTGGAACTTCAACCACCCAACAGAACGGACAACACTGACTAAATCGGCAATTGGCCGCGGTCACTTTCTGGTGACCACTGGAATCGATATTCGTTCGCGAGTTGTAGTCTTGTGAGACTGATGATCTGATGCGCATGTCCAACGAAGTGGCTGGAAGTATGGGAAACGGCGTGCAGGAAAGTAACGTCGAAGCCCTGAATGTTGGTTGGCTTGAGAAGCGTTTCGGTATCCAGGCTTCGCCAAATCATTTTTGCTTCGCTGACGACTGCTTCCAAAGAGTGCTTCAGCTCATCAGTCGTCGCGCGTAAATCAACCGAGAACTCCTGTTCGCGATCCCGCTGGTCAATCGAATCACCAAACGGAACAACGCCCCACTGACGCAAGTTACCCGCAAGGTGCACGCACAGGTTGCCAACACTGTTCATGGTAGCTTGAGGTCGCCACCAGATTTGATCTTCGCTGAGCTGATCAAGGCAGTGCAAAATCTTGATCATTGACTGATCGAGTAAATCCGCTGAGTGGATACAGAATTCGTTGGCGATGTTTTGCGAATCCATTGGGACCTCAGAGGTTATGCTGTTGCTTGATGATCGCTTCAATCAGGCCATCCATATTGTATTCCGTCGCCTCAGCAGCAACGGTCAGCCCTGCGTCGCGAGCGGCCTGCGAAGTCGTAGGACTTATGGAAACGATCTTTGTGGAACCAGTCACGTCACCGAAGAGCCTGGCGGCATTGGTTGCGATTGCGGAACTGGTCACCGTAAGCCAGTCAATCTCTCCGGCCTGAAGACTTTGCAACACCGCTGGGTCAGCCTCGTCGACATCAACGCTGCGATAGATCGCCAGTTCGACAAAGGGAATCTCCACCGCGTTTAACTCCCTCGAAATCACATCGCTCCCACGATTGGCTCTCAGAATCAATATGGGCTTCGTGAAACCGCTGGATTGATACTTGCGAATCAAAGCATTTGCCATCGATTCACTGTTCGCTTCTTCAGGAAGAAATTGAACGGTGTAGCCCCTTTTTTCCAGTTTGGATTTTGTGCCCGGACCAATTGCTCCCACGGGCGGCATCGTTTGCGAGCGCTCAACGGCCGAAAGTGCGACGGCAAAATGAATCGCTGCGTTTTGACTGAGAAATGCCACAGTGGCGAAATCTTCGATCCGCTCAAGACAATCGTTGACGCGGCCCATATCCTCTACCCAGTCGATTCGGATCAGGGGATGGGAAACGACTTCGGCCCCCAATTTTTCCAGCGCTTGAGCCAGGCCGACGTTTTGCCGCTGAGCCCGCGTAATGAGCACCTTTTTCCCGTGCAGTGGGCAATTTTCAGGAGTTAAGGGCATGGATTTGTGTGATCAGGGCGATTTCAGCCCACTCGTTGGAAGAAACAGGGTTTTCGTGGGAATTTAGCTGTGGACAAAATCCGCGAATGACGACATATTTGTGAACCGAATTTAATGCAACCAAACAATAGAATCTAATCTTCGATGCCTAATTCCCCCAGTGCCAGCAAGCGACTCCGTCAAAACAAAGTTCGCCAAGCCCGCAATAAAGCGATCAAGAGTGCCATGCGTACGCAGGTAAAGAAGGTCAAGCTTGCGGCTGAGGCCGGAGATATTGAGACCGCTGAGAAGGAATTCCGCGTCGCCGCGAAGAGCCTTGATCGTGCTGGTGCCAAAGGTATCATCCACGCCAACACAGCTGGTCGCTACAAGTCTCGATTGTCATACGCAATCAAGAAAGCGAAATCTGGAGCGTAAGCTTTCAGACATCCGAACATTATTTGAACCGCATGCCACATTTTGGCGTGCGGTTTTTTTTGTGTCCTCTGCCCGGATTTGACCTTCGTGCGTCGCGCCGTTCTCGCGTAACAACCCGGAAAATGCTCGCGTTTCCGTTAACGCGGTAAAATTCCTGTCGCCGCGACTTTCCTGGCTGATTAGAGTCAACTTTGCGTTAAGACTTGCGCAAAGACGAGATTCAGGTGCTACGCTTGAGTCAGACTCAACACCCAGGAAAGCGAAATCAATAGTTGACCATGAACCATCGATTACCAACCTTGTTGCCCGGCCTGCTCTTCATCACCATTGGAACTGTATTGACGTTGGCATCGTCTGTGTCAGCCCAGGACAATTCATCCTGGTTTCGCCATGCGGCGATCTCGCCAGATGGGAGCTCGATTGCGTTGAGCCATCAAGGTGACGTGTACGTTGTTGACAGCAAAGGTGGATTGGCTCGAGCGTTGACCGCCAACGACGCGTGGGATGGGCATCCTGTTTGGTCGCGCGATGGAAAACAGCTTGCCTTTGCCAGCGACAGACACGGCAATCTGGATGTCTTTTTGATGCCAGCTGAGGGCGGCAAGGCCAAACGACTGACGCACTACAGCTCCAACGACATCCCCTCGGACTTCTCCGTCAAAGGAGATGCGGTTCTATTCTCGTCTGCCCGCAACGACAGCGCTCAGGCCAGCATCTTTCCGACAGCTCGCATCGCCGAGTTGTATGAAATCAGTATTGAGGGCGGTACACCACGAATGGTCTCGACGACTCCGGCGTCACAAGCACGGTACAGTGAGGACGAAAAGGAAATCTTCTATCGTGATGAAAAGGCCTACGAGATTGAATTCCGCAAGCATGATGTTTCTGCTTTTGCCCGCGACATCTGGAAACTGGATGTAGAGTCCGGAGAGCACACGCAGTTGACCGACTTCAGTGGCGGCGATCATGCTCCTTTCGTTGTTGGCGACAGGATCTACTACCTGTCTGAAAATAAAACCAGCAACTTCAATGTCTGGTCCATGGATTCAGACGGTGAGAACAGGAAACAGATTTCAAAGTTTGAAACTCATCCCGTTCGACATCTCTCTGCATCCACCGACGGCTTGCTTTGCTACACGCAGCACGGGGCGTTGTTCACGCAAAAAGTCGGAGACGATCCAGAGCAGCTTGAAGTCAGTTTTCAGGCCGATGCACAATCGAACGACTACGAAACGAAGACACTGAAAAACGTGGCAGAATTTGCCGTCTCACCCAATGGCAAGGAAATTGCGATTGTTTCTCGTGGCGAAGTGTTCGTCGTCAGCCGGGATTTTGGAACGACAGTTCGGATCACTGACACTCCACAGCAAGAACGAAGCGTTTCCTTTCACAAGGATGGACGAACGTTGCTGTACACGGGCGAGCGCGACGGCAAATGGAAGCTTTACGAATCATCCTTGACCGACAAGCGTGAAAAGTACTTCTTTACCGCGACCCAGATTGAAGAGAAAGAGATCTATTCGGCAGAGACAGAGAGCTTTCAGCCAATGTATTCACCCGATGGAACGAAGATCGCGTTTCTCTCTGGGCGTGATGAGATTCAGGTTCTGGATCGGGAAACGGGAGACACCAACGTTGCTCTTGGAAAGGAGCACAACTATTCCTACACCGATGGGGATATTACCTTTGCCTGGTCAGCCGACAGCAAGTGGTTGACATCGGACTACGCGCCTCGCGGACGACTGTTCATCCCCAACATTGGCATCTTCCCTGCTGACGGCTCAAAGCAGCCGATCGACATCAGCCACTCGGGCTACCAGGATGGCGTGCCAGCGTGGAATCGAAGCGGCAATGTTGTCTATTGGGCGAGCGCTCGATATGGCCAACGGGACCACGGTAGCTGGGGGCGCGAATTTGATGTGATGGCAGCTTTCCTGACTCAGGATGCATACGACCAATTCACGCTTGGCAAAGAAGAATATGAACTGGCGCAGGAGCTAAAGAAAGAAAACGAAAAAGACAAATCCAAAGACGGCGCTAAAGATGACGCCGGGAAAGAAGAAAAAACCAAGGACATCACGATCGAATGGGACGACCTTGATGACCGAACCGTTCGCTTGACCAGGAACTCGGCCAATATCACTGAGACGTACCTGCTCAAGGATGCGTCGAAGCTGTTTTTCATCGAAACACATGCTGACAGGGGCGAGCTTTGGATGCGTGATTTCCGCGAGGACGAGACGAAGCTGGTCAAGAAGGTTGATGGATCGGCAAGTTTTGAGTTTTCGGCAGATGAAAAGACGATCTTCATTCTGTCGAAGGGGGCGCTCAGCCAGGCTCCTGTTGATTCGATCGAGAAAGCCAAGCCAATTTCATTCAGTGCTGTAATGACGCTGAGGCCTACTGAAGAGCGAGCCTACATGTTCGAACACGGTTGGCGTCAGATCAAAGACAAGTTCTACAAGCCTGATTTTCACGGCATCGATTGGGACGCAATGAAAAAGGACTATGCTGCCAAGTTGCCCTCCATCAGCAACAATCGTGATCTGGCAAACTTGATGGCCGAGATGACGGGCGAGCTCAATGCGTCGCATATTGGCGTCAGTTATCGTCCACGAGGTGGCAGCGGCAACGATCAAACAGCAGCGCTAGGATTGTTGTTTGACGAAACGGATACAAGTGGCCCTTTGCTGATCACGGAAGTTCTCGACAAGAGCCCTCTGAAGAAGGTGAAGAGTCAGATTGAAATGGGAATGAAACTGGCAGCGATCGATGGAGTCAAACTCGATGGTAAAGCCAACTTCGCAAGTTTGCTCAATCACAAAGCCGGCAAACGGGTGCGGCTTTCGATTCTCCGCGAGGACGGAACTCGCTTTGACGAAGTCACAATGCCCATTTCGACTGGAGCACAGTCACAGCTGATGTACGAACGGTGGGTGAAGAGCCGCCGCGAACTGGTCGACAAGCTGTCTGATGGGCGACTTGGTTATGTTCATGTTCGTGGGATGAATGATTCCAGTTTCCGCGACGTCTACTCGGAAGTATTGGGACGCAATTTTGAAAAAGAGGCGATTGTGGTCGACACACGCTGGAACGGCGGCGGCTGGCTACACAACGACCTCGCCAAGCTGTTGACGGGCGAGGAGTATGTGACGATGCACGTGCGCGGTCGTGAGTATCGGGGCGATTCGCTGGATCAATGGAACAAGCCCTCGATCCTTGTCATGGGCGAAGGCAACTACAGCGATGCACATGCCTTTCCGTTTACTTACGACGTGCTGGAGATCGGCGAGATGGTCGGGATGCCGGTTCCCGGGACGATGACCGCGGTATGGTGGGAGACGTCGCTTTCGGGAGATATTCGCGTTGGTGTTCCTCAGGTTGGCATGAAGAATAAAAAGGGCGAGTACCTGGAGAACAATCAGACCGAGCCGGACCATCTGGTGAAGAACGATCCCGAGTCCACCGCCAGGGGACAGGACAAACAGATTGAAAAAGCCGTTGAAGTGATGCTCAAGCAGTTGGGTGAGAAGAAGGATTAGCAGAGATGCTACGGCATGCCGGTGGAAACCGGGTACTGCTCAACAGGTTCCTCAAGTGCCTTTCGGAGTTGGGTTGACCGGTACATCAACTCCGATACTTGTCGTTGAGTCCGACGCCATTGGTGATCATTGGCAAGATCTTTTCCAGCCGTTTCAATTTGGTTTCAGGTCGTTTCGCTGTTGCGATGTATTCGGCGTAGTCTCGCTGTCGGCCTGGGGTCAGGCTGTTAAACGCAGCCGCTGCCTTTTTGTTGGCTCGAAGCGCGACATGGAGTTCTGGAGGAACTTCGACGGTTGATACATTTCTCTTTTGCGGCGATTTTTTCTTTGCGACCCTGGAAAGCTCGATCGCTTCTTTGACGTACGCCCTGATGGAACGCACCTTAATCTCCTTCGCAGTGGTCATTCGCCATTGACGCAGGTCTTTGGTTTTGCCTTCCTGGGCGTTGGTCAGAACTCCTTGTGAGTCCGACATCGAAGCGCCTTCGTAAAACCAGAGTCCGAAATAGGATTTAAAGCCTCCAATGCCAACGACGTTCTTTTTGTTGTGTGTGTAACAGGGAAACATCCATTTGATGCCCTCTTCAAGATCCATCGAGACCAGGATCTCTCTTAGCCGGGTAATTTCCGCTTGCCATTTTTCGCGCGTGTTGATGAAGTCTTCTACTGATTTCGGACGAACCATTTTTGCCATGGCGTTTTGAACGAATCGAGACCTGGGGCGTACTGTAAAAAGACAAGCATATCACGAGCAATTGAAGATGCCAAAATTCAGCATGACTCAACTACTGATGGCAATGGCGCTCATTGCGATTCTGTTGGTGCTGTTGCGCAGCGACAGGATCAGTGGAAGGTATGCCACGATTGAGTCGCTTTGTTTCTCAAGCGATGGTTCGCGGCTCATTGTGTCAAAATTGACGGCGCGGGATGCAGAGGTTCCGCTCAAAATGTCCAAGACGGACATCAAAAAGACACTGAGTTCAATTGACGTCGCCAGCAAGGTGCCAACTTGCACTGTGTTGCATGGCTTGAACCTTGACACGAGCGGGTTTGCGACGCAAATGTGGCCCAAAGGCCGCAGGTCCGTAGCGTCGTTTTCTGGCAATGGAGTCGCGATAGGTTCCTTTAATTCGAACACTTTGTTGACAGTGAGTGACAACAGCAAGCCAACGACGGCGGTGCTTTCTCATCCCGCTAACTACGTTGTCGCTGCCAAATCAAGCGACCTGATCGCCGTCAGTGGCGGAGGTAAATTCACGGTACTGGATGCCAAATCGAAGAATGAAAAATTGGGAGGGACTCGCCCCAACAAGGTTTTTCTGTGGAGCACTCCAATGGCATTTTCTGAAGATGGAGGCGCACTGTACGTATCCAATGACACAGGGATCGATCGATGGGATCTGGAAAGTGGTCAAAAGGCTGTTGTGATGGGCTCGCCCTATTTGGCTGAAGACATGAACACCTTCACCGGGATTGCGACCGGACCAGAAAATTCACTTGTGGTGTGTGGCAATAAGTGGGTGCGACTCTACGATGAAAAGGGAGATCTTCTTTCGGATTTACTGCCAAGAGGATGCAGTCTGTGTGATTCGTCCGTTGGTGGAAAACACCTGGTTGTGGCGAACTATGACCATGTCGCCTGCTTCCGGATGAACGATCGGAGCTTGCGACACGAGATTGTCATGGATCAGATTTCGGCACTGGCAATTTCACCGGACGGAAAACATGTTGCCGTTGGAGGCGAGGGAGGTTTCGTGTCGCTGTATGATTTCGAAACGGGGAAGCAAATCTGGAAGGTTCAACCTCAGGGACGCCTTCGCCTGGTTTGGCCGATTCCTTTCGGTTTCCTTTTGCTGTGGTTCATTGCCGCAGTCATGTTGTTTCGCCGCTGGAACAGAAGCAGACCGCCACAAGTCGAAGTCACACCTCAATAAAAGACCGCATCTTATTTGCGGCGGCGTTTCTTGCCGCTTTTTTCCGTACGCCAGCCTTTAGTCGGGCGGGCAGCGCCGCGAGCACCAGAACCCGTTGCCTTGCGGGCTTTGGTTGGCTTTTTGCTGGCGGGTCTCTTCTTTTTCCGTTTCGCCTCGCGGCGCTCTTGCTGCTCAGATTGAACTTCGTCAAAACCTCGCGCCCTGGTTCCGCCAATGGCTTTCTTTCTGCGAAGCGGTTTGCCGGAAGTTGCTTTCTTCAAAGCAGTCAACTCGGAACCGGACAACTCGCGATGTGCTCCCGATGGCAGGTCCTTGATTTTAAGTGGACCAATCGAAACTCGCTTCAGTGTACGAACCTTATGGCCGATCTTTGCCAGCAAGCGACGGATCTCGCGGTTACGGCCTTCGGTGAGCGTGATCTCGATCCAACTGCTTTCCTTGCCCTTGCGAATGAACTTTGCGGAGGTTGCCTTGGCCTTGCCTTCGGCGAGGTACACACCGTCAACGAGAGTTTTGAGATCGGCAACGTCGGGTCGACCAACAACCTGAACGTGATATTTCTTTTCGACACCGTAACGCGGATGCGTCAACCGGTTGGCAAGTTCACCATCGTTGGTGACCAGAATCAGTCCTTCGCTCGACTGGTCCAGACGTCCAACGTTGTAGACGCGGTTTTTGGTCATGATCAAGTCGATGACGCGCATTCGTCCCGATGGGTCGTTGCTGGTTGAAAGTACGCCCGGCGGTTTGTTAAGCATGAAATACTGAAGACGTTCCTGTCGAAGCAGATCGCCATCGACCTTGATCTTCTGCTTGGCGGGATCAACTTTCGTACCGAGTGTCACGACGATTTCCCCGTCAACTTCCACCCTGCCCTCTTCAATGATCGTCTCGCATTCGCGACGACTGCCGATTCCCGCCGCGGCCATGACACGCTGCAGTCGCTGCATCGGATCATTGGCCTTGCGACGAGCGGGCTTTTTGCGGGTCGCTTTCTTTTTGCCGCCGGCTTTCTTTTTCGTTGTTGCCTTTTTGCTGGCCTTGGCCCACGGGCTGTTGGATCGCGTGCCTCCACGGCGTGATGAAGCTTTTTTCTTGCTTGCGGCGGATGATTTGGATTTTGAACGCTTCTTGGCCATGGCTACATCATTGAACTGGCGTGGCACGGATCACCGCTCCACGTTTACGAGTGACTCAACATGGTAGCAGCGAAGATGACTCAAACCCGGGAGAACTTCGTGAAAATTTTCCCAAAGTCCAAAACGGCTGCTTGTCGCCTTTTCGAGGGTCAGATAGATTGTCGGACGATTCAAAGGAACGGATGGTTTTTCCCGGCAAAGAAGCGAAATGACGCTCGAAGACACGCCGCCTGAACCGCCTCCAAAAGATACGCGTTCATCGCACGTAAAAGCGATGGACAAGGTCTCGCAAATCACATCGATATGTCTTTGTTTTGCGATTCCGATTGTCGCAGGCTACTACCTTGATCAGTGGCTGGGCACAAAGATAGTGTTTACGGTTCTCTGCTTGTTCTTTGGAATGACAGCGGCCGGAGTTCAGTTTCGACGCCTGCTGCTGACCTTGAATCGGGAATCGAAATTGTCTCGAGCAAAATACAAATCCAACAAAGAGCGATCTTCGAAAGATCAATGACGGACACTACCTCCATTCCTCCCACCAGTCCCCCAGAGAAATTCTCTGCAAGTGACTCCATCGTTTGCCGTAGCGGCATCGTTGGTTTGTTGGTTCGAGGAATGATCGTGACGGCCGTAATCGCTATTGCGACTGCAGCAATGATGGCGGCTCGCAACTGGGAGTTGGCCTTCGGCAACCTTTCTGTCCGAGTGTTGATCAGTATTGCCGCCGTGATTTGGTTCGCCATGATGTTGGGAGTGGTCTTCAGCGAGTACCCTCGTGGAGATCATGCCGCAATGTCGCGTGTCGGCTTAGCGACATTCTGTCGCACAGGGTTGCCGCTACTCGTCGTTTTGGTGGCCGTTAACTATGCTACGCGACTTAATTCAGTCGCGCTGTATGTCGGAATTTTGTATGCAGCCGGACTTGTGTCGAGTCTGGCATTGGAAATTTCGCGTTTGGGAATTCCCCTGATGCGTCGACAAACTGGATGAGGAAACCGTGCGTTTAGTCGAAGACGAAAAACACGATGAGGAACAAGACGATCATGATCACGATCATGACGTTAAGGATGGCGCGCATTCTGGTGATCACGAAGGCGAAGGCCACGAGCACGGTCACGCCGCCAAAGATCCGAAGGACTACACTTTGAAGGACGGGCAGGATGTATTCCTTGCTCCCGCGCACCTCTTTCACCACGTTCAGGACAGCTACGAGTATGAGCTTCCCTGGTTTATCGGTGGTCACAAGGACGAGGAAACGGGTGAACTGACCAGTTCAATGCCTGTGCCTCCCTTGACTCTCTTGCCAAAGGGCTACGGCAAGATGAGCAAGTTCATGTTCAATGAGCTCATTGTTGCCTTGATTTGTGCTGGCGTCTTTATTTGGCTTGCTGGCAAGGTTCGTTCAGGCGATCGTCCCAAGGGACGGATTTGGAATTTCCTCGAGACGTTCGTGGTCTTTATTCGGGATGAGATTGCCAAGCCAACCATCGGTGAGCATGACTACAAGCGGTTCCTTCCTTTTCTTCTTACACTTTTCTTCTTCATTCTTGGTCTTAACCTGTTGGGCATGATTCCGTTCGTCGGAAGTGCGACGGGTTCGATCGCGGTGACGGCTGCCTTGGCTTTGGTCACGTTTCTGGTCGTTGTCGGTTCCGGAATGCAGAAGATGGGAGCCGTTGGGTTCCTCAAAGCTCAAGTCCCGCACATGGAGTTGCCGGGGGCGATGAGTGCGGTTCTCGTGCCGCTGATGTTTGTTATCGAAATATTTGGCTTCCTTGTGAAGCATGGCGTGCTGGCGATTCGCCTGTTCGCGAATATGTT
>CAYUNP010000072.1:0-2392 GCA_964446085.1 uncultured Pirellulaceae bacterium | reverse complement strand
CCGGTCGACCTTGGCTTGTGGACGCTGATTGTTTTTCTTGGCTTGTTGGCTGTGCTGACAAAGTATGCCTGGAAACCAATCATGGAAGGTCTTGATGCTCGCGAGAAATCGATCTCGGACAGCATTGAGGCTGCAGCCAAGGCGAAAGAGGAGGCTGAGTCGAATCTCAAGCAGTACGAAACCAAACTGGCGAATGCTCATGACGAAGCGGCTTCCGTTTTGTCGGAAGCGCGTCAGGATGCCGTCACTGCGAAAGAGCGAATTCTGGCTGAAGCCAACGAGGAAGCTGTTCGGACGCGTGATCGTGCGATGGCGGATATCGAATCTGCAAAGAGTGCCGCTGTGCAGGAGCTTGCTGAAACGAGTGCCAATTCGGCGGTCGATTTGGCGGGCAGCATCGTTGGACGTGCTTTGAAGAAAGACGACCACGCCAAGCTGATTGAAGAATCGCTGAAGCGTTTTGGTTCATAGGTTTTGCAAACAGTAGCGGGCTTTCCCAATGGATGAAACTCAACAACCCACAGTTTATGACACCGACCAACAACAGTTGGGCGACGTGTATGCCAAGGCGTTTTTGGGCTTTGCCAAAGAGGCTGGCAAACTGGACAAGTTGGTCAAGGAATTGGGTCAGGTTGTCGGTGTGTTCAATGAATTGCCAAAGTTTCGCATGGCGATGGAGTCGCCGCGCATCGATATCGCTGACAAAACCAAAATGTTGGACAAGGCTTTCAAGAAGGACTGCAACAAGAATTTGTTGAAGTTCCTGAAGCTGGTCGCCCAACGCGGTCGCTTTGATTGCCTTAATGCAATTCATGGCTCAGCGGTCAAAGCTCATGATGAAATGGCGGGACGTGTCAAAGCGACACTGACAACAGCCAGTGAAATCAGCGACAAGGTTAGCGATAGCGTTGCCAAAAAGCTGTCGGGAATCCTGGGTAAAGAAGTCAAGCTTGAATGTGTGGTTGATCCGGACATTGTTGGTGGCATGGTCGTGCGAGTTGGCGACACGGTTTACGACGGCAGCGTTGTGAATCAGTTGCAACAGGTTCGCACGAAAGCAATCCAGAAGGCAGTTGATGCCTTCCGGGAAAAACTGGACAAGTTTGTTACGACATAGAGTTGGCACGGGCTTTGGGCCTGTGTTGTGAGCGGCGGCTTTTAGCTGTCCGATAGATTGAGAGTAATGGCGGCTTCCAGCCGTCGCAAAAAACAGAGCTGGCGGCTCAAAGCCGTGGCTTCGATTGCAGCGACAAAAACAATATTTCTTTCAAACGAAAGAACCTGAGGATAACAATGAAAATTAGTGCTGATGAAATCGCTTCAGTGATCCAACAGGAGATCGCAAACTTCGAGAGCGAAATCGATGTACGTGAAGTTGGAACCGTTCTTGAAGTTGGTGACGGTATCGCCCGTGTCCACGGCCTGACAAATGTCGCCGCTGGTGAAATGGTCGAGTTCCCCGGCGGAATCATCGGTCTGGCTTTCAACCTTGAAGAAAACTCAGTCGGTATCATCATTCTCGGTGACTACCTGAAGATTAACGAAGGCGACCAGGTCAAATCGCTGGGAACGCTTCTGTCGGTTCCCGTCGGTGACGCGGTTGTCGGTCGTGTCCTGGATCCACTCGGAAATCCGCTTGATGGCAAAGGGCCCGTCAACAGTTCGGAAACTCGTCCCGTTGAAATCATTGCTGCCGGTGTTGCCGAGCGACAGCCTGTTGGCGAGCCAATGCAGACTGGCCTTAAGGCCGTTGATGCGATGACTCCTGTTGGCCGTGGCCAGCGTGAGTTGATCATTGGCGACCGAAAGACGGGCAAGACCGCTGTCGGTATCGATGCGATCATCAACCAGAAAGGCTCTGGCGTTAAATGTTTCTACATCGCTGTCGGTCAGAAGGATTCTTCTGTTGCCGGCGTGATCAAGGAACTGACTGAGCGTGGCGCGATGGATTACACCACCGTTATCGTTTCTGGTGCCAGCTCCCCTGCTCCACTGCAATACATTGCTCCCTACGCCGGAACGGCGATGGCTGAGCACTTCATGTACAACAACGGTCACTGCCTGATTGTTTACGATGACCTTTCAAAGCAGGCCGTTGCCTACCGCGAGTTGTCGTTGCTGATGCGTCGTCCTCCGGGTCGCGAAGCTTACCCTGGTGACGTTTTCTACTGTCACTCACGTTTGCTTGAGCGTTCCGTGAAGCTTAGCGAAGAGCTTGGCGGTGGATCGATCACTTCTTTCCCAATCATTGAAACGCAGGAAGGTGAAGTTTCGGCTTACATTCCGACCAACGTAATTTCAATTACCGACGGCCAGATCTACCTGCAACCCGACCTTTTCTTCTCGGGTGTTCGCCCTGCGATGAACGCCGGTATTTCGGTATCTCGCGTAG
>CAYUNP010000071.1:0-23291 GCA_964446085.1 uncultured Pirellulaceae bacterium | reverse complement strand
TTTCAACCGCCCAGCGAACTCCCGCCACGCCGACGCGTTTCGCGTTACGAGTCTGGAGCATGTAGAGCTTGCCCTTCTCGATCGTGAACTCAACGTCCTGTGGGTATTTGTAATGCTTTTCCAGCTTGGCCATGATCTTCAGCAGCTCTTTACCCGCTTTGACCAAACCCTTGTCAGACTCGTTGACGATGTCGTCGAGGTTTTTCGGAGTACGAATTCCCGCAACGACGTCTTCGCCCTGAGCGTTGATCAGGTATTCACCCATCGGCTTGGCTTCGCCAGTCGATCCGTCACGTGTGAAAGCAACGCCCGTCGCACAGTCATCGCCCATGTTTCCAAAGGCCATGGTCTGAACGTTGACCGCGGTGCCGATCAGGCCAGTGATCTTGTTGAGCACGCGATATTTGACGGCGCGATCTGTTTGCCATGAGTTGAATACAGCCTTGATTGAGTTTTCAAGCTGCTTCATTGGATCCTGTGGGAACGGAGATCCAACGTGCTTCTTGTAGATGGCCTTGTACTCTTGAACGAGTTCTTTCAGCTGGTCTGCAGAAAGATCGGTGTCTTCCTTGCACTTGTGTTTTTTCTTCAGCTTCGTGAGTGCGTCTTCGAAGTACTCGTGGTGCACGCCCATTACAACGTCACCGAACATGTCGATGAAGCGACGGTAACAGTCCCAACCAGCGCGAGGGTTGCCGGTGAGTTTGTTGAAACCCTGAACCGACTGATCGTTCATGCCGAGGTTCAGAACCGTGTCCATCATTCCTGGCATCGACTGAGCGGCACCGGAGCGAACGGAAACGAGCAATGGATTGTTTTTGTCGCCGAGCTTTTTGCCTTCGAGCTTTTCAAGCTTCTTGAGTTCTTTCTTGACTTCGTCGAGAAGTGCTTTGGTCAGCTTTTGCGTTTTCTCAAAGTCAGCACAGGCTTCGGTCGAGATTGTGAAGCCGGCAGGAACTGGCACACCAGCGTTAGCCATTTCGGCAAGGTTGGCACCTTTACCACCGAGGATCTCTCGCATGGAGCGATCTCCATCGGTCATCGCTTTGCCGCCGCCATAAAAGTAGACAAGTTTCTTTGCCATTATTGTTTGCCTTTGTGAGCTTTTTCGAGTTGAAGAAATGGAATGGATTCGTTCTTAACACAGAATCTGCGCGTTCAACGTCAGAGGATTTCTCCATCAAAGTGGAGAATTCATCAGAATGGGCGTATTTTCGTCCCGCCATCGCCTGGCAATTAAAGAACACCCTGAAACACGTCGTTTCCGAGCCCCAAAAGGTATCACTCGACCCCGAAAGCGTAAAGTCGCATGAAGTGCTCATTTGCGAAGTAGAGAAGCAAATGCGGTATTAGCCCAAGAAGTGATTCTAAACATCACTATTGAGAGCGTTTGAACCCACCGAAGTAGATTCCCGAAATAATCCTGATTTTTGGATTTGTTGTGCTTATCGGAACATTCATCGTTGAATGCGTATTCCGTTCAGATAGGATAAAGACGGAATGTAGATGGATTTCGTTCCTTCCAGACATACGGACTTATTCCTCATTTCAAGAGATTTGCACAATGAGACAAATTCATCATAAGTTAATGGCATGTTTGGCGGTTTTCGCCTTTGCCGTTCCTGCCCAAGCAGACGTAGTCAACGTCGGGGAAACATATGACGCAGCAATTTTGGCTTTTGCATCCGGAAACGGCGGTGGAGCGGCGGGAGCTTACATCCAAGGCACGGGAAATTTGGCTGTTGGAACTGCGGGAACTCTGACGGGTGGCGTTGGCGGTTCGCCAAATGTCACCGTGACAACGACCGAAGTAGACAATGGCGGTGGAAACTTTGACATTGTCATCGATGTGACAACGGACGACGGCTTGGGCTTTTTGGCACCTGGCATTGCGTTCGGTGGAGGCACGGTGGAGATCAATAACTGGGGGTTGGTTCTTGGGAATCTGCCTTTCTTCGGCCCCCCTACAGTGAACCCGGCAGATGCACTTTCGCTGACCAATGTTGCGTCGATTAATTCAGCCAGCGGTGATTGGTTTGTAGATGCGGGTTCCGTAACCGGTCCAATCGACTATTTGGCTGCTTTGCAAACGGACACCGTAGGCTTGGATGTTTCCGGATTGTTTGTACTTGGAGTTCCTGATGGCGTTGACCCAGCTACCTTTGAGGCTGCGGCATCGCTCGGTGATATCGCACCAATTGATCAGTTTACTTTAACAATCAACGTGACAGCGGTACCTGAGCCATCTTCTGCTTTGGCATTTGCGTTTTGCGGCTTGGGACTTGTCTTCCGCCGTCGAAATTAGGGTGAACAACAAAGAACCCAATATGCAAAGCCAGTCCGTTTGGGCTGGCTTTTTTAGTTTGGTAATGACTGTTCAAACTCAATGACAACTGGTCGTGAACAAAGTTGTTGATTGATGTGAGGTCTGGCCTGATTGAGAATTTTCTGGCCTTCTTCTTTCGTGATTCCACGGCTTTTCATCAACCAGCAAATCGCGACCGTCGCGCTGCGTGCACGTCCCGCCTTACAATGAATGTAGACCCGACGGCCCCTGGAGACTTGTGCTTCGATAAAGGCAACTGCTGCGGTCACATCTTCGAGTGAAGGATGAGTGAAGTCTACCGTTGGCATGCGGAACTGCTCGATGTCATGCTGTTGGTACTCTTCCACCGGACCGCAGTACTCTTCACAGGTATTCACAACGCCTCTGACCCCGATGGCAGCGAGTTTCTCCACGTCCCGCGCAAAGGGAAATGCACCCAGCACGATATCGTCATCAACTTCATCCCACCAATTGCGGACATTCAGCCAACGGCCCAGCAACATGTTCCACCACAGCGTTGGGTAAAAGATGGTGCGTGCATAAAGCCAGCTAAGGCTGTTTTGAGAATTGGCCATAGATAATCGCGATGTTTCGCAGATCGACGCTAAACGCGGCGTTTTGCCAAAGGGCTGGAGATCTGGAATTGTTCATCGAAGGCAGCTTCAAATTCGTAAACGTCGTCGAAGTGCGATCTGCGATCCTGATCCGATTTCTTCATCAATCCGATTTCGATCATGTTGTACACGATATCGCCGAATCCGGAGGTCGAATCAATTCCCCAATTCTTGAGCACGATTCGAGCCATGTAGCCAAACTGATTAACGGCAAATTCACGAATGGCGCCGCAAAGCTGCTGGCCTGTCAAATGATGCTCTTCCGCCGGCTCATAGAGTTCGGAGTCGTGATGATATTGATTGCTAAGTTCCATCGAGTCTGCCGCAAAGGATAGCGCATCCCGTACGAAAAAGTATGCTTCGATTGGATAGCGTCGATCCCTGGCCACCAGTTGGTGCAACGCAAAAGTTTCATCAGCCATGTTCTGTCTCAAAAAATCGGGCTCTCAGAAGGCAAGCTCAATTGTATCAACCAGGCGGTGGAATCCAATCTCAAGTCCGGGCGACAGCGTCGAAAAGCTGAAAAGCGGCCTATTGACGACAGGGGGACACGTGGTGAAACTTTTAAAAGAAGCTCTCTCCAACGATGACGTCTCGCCGCAACGCGGAAAACTACCAGCCGACAACCCCAAACGCTATCGGAACTTGTATGAAGTATTGGATCCGACTGTTGGCTTTGGTTGGCTGTGTACTGCTGATTTTTGCGCTGATTGGTTCCGTGCTACCACACGACTATTCCCTTTCCGCGACAACCGAAATCAACGCGCCGCCTGCTGAGGTCTATGATCGCATTGATTCGCTTCCTGACTGGAAAGCCTGGTCACAGTGGGATCCTGACTCGATCGAAGACCTGACGGTAAACTATGGTGCCGATGGCAAAAGCCAAACCTGGACTGACGTGCGAGGCGAGGGAAAACTATGGTTCACCGATCAGAAGCAAAACGAGCGAATTGACTTCCGGCTTCGATTTGCGAACTTTCCAGAGATGACTTCATCGCTCGTGCTGACGCCGTCGGATGACACAACAACCGTCACCTGGAGCAGCGAAGGCGTGCTTCCTTCAGGGCCGTTCTACGGTTTCTTTCGTCACATTTTCGCCAGTGGAATGACGCGTCAATATGAGCAAAGTCTCGGCAAGCTAAAGAAGATTGTCGAGAAAGTCGAAGAACCCGCAGTTGAGGAACCTGCAGAGTCAGTTCCCCCGCCGCCGGAATCAGCCCAGCAGGAATAGCGGGCGGTTTCGAAGTTTACTCAATCGAAACGTCGATAAACGCGGTCGCCATCATTGGTTTATCGAAACGTGATTCGAGACTCTGCTCAATCGCTGCTTCACTTCGTGTAACTTGCTTCGATTCTGCCTTTCCGTTGACTACCAATTCGATCTCCTTGTCCAAATCAAGCAGTTCGTCGCTCAACCAAATGCGGAACGATTTCACTTCCGTGCTTTCCACTGATATCTTCTGGCCTTCTACGGTCGCAGTAAGCGTCACTTTTTTCTGGGCAGTGCCCTTGGGAACAGAAAGCCAATAGGACCGATCGTGAGTTACATTGTCTTGCCGCCAAACGACTTTGTTTGGCCACGGATTACGCGTTCTCTCTAACATCCAGGGAATCGCAGCAGCATCTTTGCGCCCCATCCAGTGCCCCTTGTCGGGATAGATTTCAACGAGGTGATCGTAGCCGTCTTCGTCACCCGCTTTGAGTTCGCTCAGATGCCTTTTCCAGTTGGCCGCTTTCTTGTTGCGATTGTAGGCTTTGTCCTTTCCGCCCATGAAGATTGCAAAGGGCAAGTTGCGAAGTCCCTCAGGCTTTGCATCGTTTGGATGCCCAGCCATCATGGAAACTGCGGCAAAACGGTCCGCCATTCGTGGGCCCAGCTGGTAAGCGCCATCTCCACCTGCTGAGTAGCCCAACAGGTAAATGCGATTCGGGTTCACATCACCAGTGGCGACAAAGTTTTCAATGATCCGATCGAAAAAGGGATCAATATGAGTCATGTGCCAGAGGTCCCAGGTGTCGGTCGGTGCACGAGGAGCCAGGTAAATCCCTTCCTTCGGCTTATAGAGATTGATTTGGTTCTTCCACTGCTGATCGTTGACGCTCGCCCGCGTGCCGCCACCGCCATGCATCGAGATGAAGAGCGAGTGACCCCCCTTCGGTTTTTTGCCGAAGGTTTTGAAATCGTATTTCATTTCAAGATCAGGATACGCGTCAAGCTTGATGAGCTTGGCTTCCATTTCCTTCTTGCGCGACTTGGCAAGCTCTGCTTTCTTCTTTTTCCAAATTCTCTTAACGAGTTTTTTCGCTTCTGCTTTGTTGATTTTTTTCAACTGCATTGACGTTTCATCAGCAGGCTTGGTCTCAGGGACCTGCAGGACAACCATGCTGGTCGCTTCGCCAGTTTTGAAATCCGTGACCAGGTTTTGTTGTCCAAGTTGAACTTCGGCTGCGAATTCAGAATTCTTTGGCAGTGCAATGCTGAGGTGATCATTTCCGTCAAACGATTCGTCCTTGGTCTTGCCTTCAAAAACGACTTCGCCTTCACCCCGGGTAACCTGAAGTTTCGCGACGACACGTTCTCCTGCAGGGTCGACTGCTTTGAAACGAACCAAAACTTCATTATCGGCAAGATCCGATTTCTTTACGTAGCGACTGGTTACATTGACAGACCAAACCGGGTCGAAACCTCGCCGCCAAACCATCGGAAACTTGAGATCTGTCTTGCGATAACTAACAGCGTAGATCGCATGTCGTGGGTCGGACTCTTTGGCTTTGCTGGCCCGGTTGGTGAACCAGCCTTTATTCAAGTCGTCGCCTGACGGTTCAGCAGCACCAGTGAATTTCCACTCGCCGTCCCAGACCTCAACCCACGAGTGATTGCCGCTATTGTCGGACCAACGTGGAGTCCCGACGAATCGAGCCGGTACGCCAACAGACCGGCAAGCGTCAATCAACAGGATCGATAACCCGGTGCAGGAGGCTTTTCCCGTTTCCATGGATTCGTAAGGGCCCTGGTCAGCCCGTTTGCGTTTCCGCGAATACTTGACGCTCACGGCAGGGAAGATTTTTTGATTCAGCATGACTGCCGCTTCCGAAAGCGACTTGGCGTCTTTGACCATCGGAAGGAATCGCTTGCGGAAATCGGCCCGCCACTTTTCGCGGCGTTCGCTAACGCTGGCGTAGGGCAAGACGTAGTTCAGGAAAGTCGCTTCATCGATCTGATCTTTCCATGGCGATTCGTTCCACGCTTTATAGGCACCCCGAACGTGCTCAAGGATGAACTCGGAATCGAGTGACTTGGCGTCGGAGGCTGGCATGTATGCCAAAAGGAACTGCATCCCCGGCTTCATCCCGGATTCAATCGAGTCCAGCGCTTTCTGAAGTTCCGGGCGGTTGCTGTCTGCCGTTTCAAGTGTGGTTTGAACCAGCGAATCAAGCGAGGCCGAATCCTGAGCCCAAACTGTGTTCGGCAAACACAGCAACAAAAAAAGCAGAACTCGCAATATCATGGTGTTACCCGGTTGAAGCTACATTGGATGTTTGAAGTTGCGCGACCGTCTCGACTGCGTACCAAACACCAAAGATGCTGGCCGCGAAAAACATGTCGCCGCAGAAAGTGTATTTAAAGAATGGGATCGCTGCGGTGAAGCAGTGAACAAGCCCACCTGCTGTTAGCGGATACCACTGACCCATCGACCAGACGGCGAAGTTCGAGATGACGAAGAACGCCAGCGACATCACAAACGCCGAACCAAAAAGCTGCGCAATGGCGCTGGCCGGTCGAGAAGTTACTTCGCGAGCGTTTTCAAATCGCGAGCCAAGACGCCGTCCAAGAACAGCCGCCACAACCAGTCCACTCATCACGCCGGCAGTGATTTGCCATGGGCACGAGTCGAGCCCGCTGTTGCTAATCAACATGACCACAACTAGTGACAGTCCAGCAACCCAATAGCTACGGAACCAGAATGCGGCAAACAAAACGATCGCGGCAACGGGTTTGACATTTGGCAGGTCAATCAGTGCAAATCGACTGGCAACTCCGATTGCAATCAGGATGAGCAGGATGAGGGAATCACGTAGCAGGTTTTCTGGGCGTTTCATGGTCGGTCATTTTTGGATTGATTGATCAACCCAAATGATAATCCAGAATCGCGTTCCTTCGAATGGCAGAAATACGAAAGCGAAGAAAACCGGGGTGGGCCAGGCTTCCAGCCCGTCAGGTTTTGTCGAAGTTGTTTTGCGTTTCGCCGGTGCCGGTCATCAGTATGTTCACAGGCCAGAAACGCCAGAAGCCTGTGCCACCTGCCTGCCGATAGCGACTGTACCTGAAATGACAAAAGCACAGTCGCTAGTTTGGCTGGCCGGAAAAAGTGTTGCCGCGGCGATACCTCAGTCTTTGGATCGATAAACCACGGGACGATCTGCGACTTTGGCACGAATCATCCATTGCTTGTCTTTGAACTTCGCAGACCATTTGGCTGGCTTGATTTTCCCACGTCCGAGTTCATCCGTTGACGCCAAGCCGGGCTTATCAGTAGTCACGTAGCCAAGGTAGACGCCTTTATTCTTTTGCCCGTGAGCATCGAAGCTCACGTAAAACTTGCCTTTTACCAAAGTCGGCAAAGTTGGGATGCTGACCCATTTGTGTTTCTGGGAAAGAAGGCTGTAGGGGAAACTGGTCCTCGAGATAATCTTTCGATCCTTGTCCAGAATATAGATGTCTCCATTGACGGCTTCACTTTCGTGATTGCCGCCAAACTGAGAAGCAAACAGTTGCACTTGCCATACATACGCCTCCACGTCTTTTGGCGTGCGATGTTCGACCGTATAGCAGGCTCCCTGGATGTTCATATAACTTTCCATTTCATCATCGTCGTGCTTGAGCGTCATGCTCTTTGTTTCGCCCAGTAGCTTTGCGTCGGCCTTGGATTCTTTTTCAGCTAATTCCGCCGCCGCATCATCCAGCGACTGCAACGGAGTCGTTTTCTTTCCCGGTTTCTTGGTGAGGTAAGCTCGAATCATCCAGTCGCCTTTGACGTCGCTCTTCGACTTTCCCGTTTCATTGGCGACAACGGTCATCGAGTGAGATGGAGACGAATCCTGATCGATGCCGACGTAAACACCACGCGTCCGAGTCGGCTCAAAGGAAACGACGACCTTGAAGTTTTTGGAAACCTCGACGCCAGGCACTTCGATGTCGATCCAATCCGGGTTGCTCCGTTCAAACAAAGAGTAAGGTCGATCGAACGACGCCACGCTTTTCATATCCTCGCTGGCAACAACAATCGAAAAATCCTCCCGTGGAGCTTTACGGCTTCCGTAGCGCGATCCGTAGACGGCGACTGACGTGAGATACCATTGCTCATCATCCGGGCAACTGAACGAGATTCCGTGAGCCGCTCCGGTCATGCTCTTTTTGCTGTCCTGACTGTCGTCGTCATACTGCAGGCAGATCTTTTCCTGGGCGCATGCGTAGCCCACTGAAAAGGACATCACCAGCAGTACACTTAAAATCACTTTAGGGTAGATTCGAAACATCGTGGTCTCCTGATCAGAATTATTGGGTTTGGTTCAAATTCAGAGCTTTCCAGTCACTCCAGGGCTGCTGGAGCGAAACTGGCATTTCGATTTTCAATTCGTGTTCGTTGGAATGCTGCGACGAACTTTGGGTGATCGGAAACTTCCACTGTTTGATCGACATCCTGTTGTCGCCAATGCCGTCAATTGGAGTCGGAGTTGTGCCATGAACTTCAAGTTGCTCACGCAAGGTTGTGAGTTCAGATTCGTACCTTGATTGCATTCGGAACATTGATGTGGCCAGCCAGCAAATCGCGATGACCAACATCGCAACCATGGCAAACTGAACATGCTTCAGCCAGCCGCGGATTCCGTTTGCGGCGTGACAACATTCGCGAACGTTTTGTTCGAAGTTACCGAAACGCGCTTCGGCATCTTTTCGAGCCTCTTCAGGCGTCATCCCGGACGAAAGGTTTTCCAGGGTTCTTAATTCGACGTGACACTCAAGCTCTTCCCGGATATCTGCCTCAGTGATGGCAACCGGAGTAAAGAGATCGTGGGCCAGCGAGTTGAGGCGATGAGCAATTCCCATGGCTAGTTACCTCCCGCGAAAGACATGACCGAATCGACGGCTTGGACCAACCGATTCCACTTCTCTTCCTCAAGAGCAACCTGCTTTTTCCCCAGCCCGGTTAGCTTGTAATACTTCGCTCGACGATTCGTTTCGGATGTTCCCCACTCGGACTTGATCCATCCTTTGCGTTCCATGCGGTGCAGCGAAGGATAAAGCGACCCTTCCTCGATCATCAGTAGTTCACCGCTCGATTTCTGGATCCGCTGCAGGATGCCGTAACCATGCAGGGAACCGGATTGAAGAACACCAAGGACAAGCATGTCGAGGGTTCCTTTTAGTAAAGCGGCTTTCGATTTCTTGGCCATCTACGACTCCGGAAAAGTAGAAAATACTGGTCGTCCTCTTGCTCCCTAGAACTTCTAGGTTAAAGGGTAGCAAGGCTCCCCTAGATATTCAAGGGGAAAGGCCAGAGAAATCCAGCTTTAGTGAATCGTCGTGTTCAGCCGGCAGTTGCAGCGGCTACGGTTGCAGCTCTTTTGGCGGAGTTCCGAATGACCATGAAATCTTGTCACCTGGTTTGACGGGGTAGACTCCAGCACTTTTGTCGCCCAGTTTGTCGTTGACGCGGAAGGTCCAGTTTTTGCCGTCAGAACCCTCTCCATCAAGGCCGCCAATTGAAGTTACAAAAGCCGTTTCACCGGCGCCACGAACTTTGAATTTCAAATCCTTGGTGTTTTGAGCTCGCTCGAGCGACAACAGCACAGTCGAATCGGGCGAACAAACCACAGGAATCGACTTCGCACGTTTCTCGCTGCCAAAGTCAATTTCGACCGTAACGGTTCCAATGTCACGGAGCGTTTCGGTGTCGGTTGTCGAGTCACAGCCCGAGAAGCAGATTAAAGCCACCAGGAAGAATGCGGCATGCTTCGAGAAAGTCGTCATAGGATCACCGTTGGGTTAATTGAGGCGGCTTCAGTATGACGGATCACTGGCAAATGTCGCAAGCAGAAAACGGCTGAGAGAAAATCCCAGCCGTTTTCAGGTGTCCTGCATTGGAAGTTGGTTTTACGAAGTTCGAATCTGAATCTTGCGAGGCAAAACTTTATCGGATTTTGGCAAAGCAATCGTCAGCAATCCATCCTTGAAGTCGGCAGTGATTGCGTCGGCATCCACTTGTGAGGCGAACTCGAACTTGCGAGAAAACTCACCGCCGCGACGTTCCGACTTGGCGACTCTTTCGCCTTCGCCAGCTTCGCCGACAGTTTTTGTTCCGCTGATGATCAGGCGGTTCTCTTTCATTTCGATCGACACGTCCTCGACAGAGACTCCTGGCAATTCCATTACAAGCGAATATCCAGTTTCCGACTCGTTCACGTTGGCTGGTGGTACCAGTTTGAGCGAAGATGCCGGTTGTTGGTTACCAAAAAAGTGGTCAAACAGGTTTTCGATATCGACCTGAAAGTCTCCAAGACGATTACAATTTGTAGACGTTTTCATGAGTAGCTCTCCAGTTAGCTGCTGACCCGTCCTACGGAGACTTCCGTCTGATCCAATGTCAGCAAGTGCAAAGTTGTCGAACGCGATAAGGGCAATTGGCGTGCCAAACTGGCGCATGGGCGTTTTCGACTCGTGTTTTACCGACTAATATAGATGTCAGCGAATTGGCCGATTGACGGCTCTTTCGCCTGCCAAGCAACAACACGCAAATTTGTCATTCGAGAATTCGATACGCCAATGATCCAAAAAACCGAACTGGATTTGCTCGCCATCAGCGAAGAAGCTGTCGAACTTGCAGCGGAGATTTTACAGCAGTCCCGACAGCACGAGTCGGGCGCCGAACGGAAACGCTCTGCGATGATGGCGCGGATGATGGGGGACGCCAACGGCAAAAAGTTCACGATGGCGATGGCCGACCAGGTGTTACGAATGATCGGCGTTGATCGCGCCGCGAAACGCATGGGAACGTTGATCGATGAGTACGGCGTGCCAAAGTACTTTTCGTTTTTGGACCGCATGGCGGTGCGACTGGGGAACACAGCTGCCAGGTGGATTCCTGGTTTCGTAATGCCACAGGTAACATCGAAGATTCGCAAGGACAGCGAACACGTTATCATCTCGGCGGCAGACGATAAATTTGCCAACTACCTGAAGACACGCAAGGCATCCGGAATGCGCGTCAATTTCAATCAACTTGGCGAAGCAGTGTTGGGCGACAAGGAAGCCGATCGACGCCTGGAAGACAACGTCCATCGGCTGACCGAACCCGGCGTTGACTATATCTCTGTAAAACTGTCTTCGATCTGCAGCCAAATTTCATTGACGGGCTACGAGCAAACCAGGGAGCTCATCAAGCCGCGTTTACGTGAACTCTATCGAGCAGCCATCGGCGGTGTGAATTCGGAGAAACCGAAGTTTGTCAATTTGGACATGGAAGAGTATCGCGACTTGCATCTCACGGTGGATATCTTTCGCAGTGTGCTCGATGAACCCGAATTTGAGACGATGATGGCGGGGATTGTCCTGCAAGCCTACCTGCCTGATTCGTTTGACGTTTTGCAGTCACTAACCCAATGGGCCAAAGAGCGCCACGCTCGATCGGGCGGGCGAATCAAGATCCGCATCGTCAAAGGGGCCAATCTCGCGATGGAGCAAGTTGACGCTTCGATGCACGATTGGCCGCAAGCTCCCTACACGAGCAAGCCGCAGTCCGACGCAAACTTCAAACGGATGCTCGAGTTTGCCACGCGAGCTGAGAACGCCAAAGTCGTGCAGATTGGAATTGGCAGCCACAACCTGTTCGACATCGCTTTTGGATTGCTGCTGCGACAACGCCGCGAAGTCCAGTCATTTATTGAATTCGAAATGCTCGAAGGGATGGCCAACGCACAAGCGACAGAAGTCCTGAAACGCTCTGGCGACATGCTGTTGTATTCTCCTGTTGTGCTTGATTCCGAATTCGAAGCGGCAGTCGCCTATCTGGTGCGCCGTCTGGACGAGAATACGGCTCCGGGAAGTTTTCTCGGTGCGTTGTTTGCTTTGGAAAAAGGTTCCCCGGAATGGAAGCGGCAAGTTGCTGCTTTTCGTGAAGCGGTTGAGCTTTCCCAAAGCGATGAACTTTCGTCGAAGCCAAATCGGACTCAGGATCGCAGTAACGAAACGCATCTTGTTGCGGAACCCAAATCGAAGTTTCACAACGCCGATGATACGGACTTCTCCCTGTCAGCGAACCGGAAATGGGTCGCTGGTATCGTCAGTCAATGGGAATCGAAATCGATTGAGCCGATTCCCGTTTGCATCGGAGCCAAAAATGTACTGGAGCCCATGACTGGAGAAGGCCGCGATCCGTCCAGGCCCGGCGAAGTTATTTACCAATACGCAGAAGCGACCGCCGAACACGTCGAAGAATTGCTTGGCGTTGCCACAGTAGCCCAGAAGGACTGGGAAGCGAAAGGCGTCGCTCACCGCAGCAAGGTGCTGCGTCAGGTTGCCGTTGAGATTGCAAAGGGGCGAGCCGACGCGATCGGTGCGATGCTTTTTGAAACTGGCAAAGCTGTTGGGGAGTCTGACGTGGAAGTCAGCGAAGCGATTGACTTTGCAAACTACTATGCCGGAACGTTTGAGAGAGATGGCTGGTTCGATGGCACCGTAGCCAAAGCAATCGGTGTGGTTGTGGTGACACCGCCCTGGAACTTCCCATTTGCGATTCCATGTGGTGGCGTGCTGGCGGCGTTGATGGCAGGCAATTCTGTGATTCTGAAGCCTGCAGGCGAAGCCGTGCTGACCGCGTGGACCATGGTGAACCAGCTTTGGGATGCGGGTGTGCCTCGCGATGTTTTGCAGTTTGTTCCAATGGAAGACGGTCCTGTTGGCAAGCAGTTGATCAGCGATCCGCGAGTCGCCGCCGTCGTTTTGACGGGCAGCATTCATACGGCCAGACTTTTTCAGGGATGGCGACCGAATTTGAAGTTGTTGGCCGAAACCAGCGGGAAAAACTGCCTGATTATTTCTTCGTCTGCAGATCTGGACCTCGCGATCAAGGATCTTGTCAGAGGAGCTTTCGGGCATGCGGGACAGAAATGCTCGGCCAGCAGTTTGGCCCTGGTGGACGACGAAGTTTATGACAGTCCAAAGTTTCGCCAACAGTTGGTCGATGCCGCATCAAGTCTGAAAGTTGGCGTTCCATGGGATGCATCGTCGATTGTGACGCCGGTGATTCGCGAACCTGCCCCGGAACTCGATCAGGGTTTGACCAAACTTGAAGCGGGTGAAGAATGGTTGCTTGAGCCAAAAATGATCGATGGGAATCCATGTCTGTGGAGTCCGGGAATTCGCATGGGAGTGAAACCTGGTAGTTGGTACCACAAAACGGAATGTTTCGGTCCCGTTCTCGGGTTGATGCGGGTCACTTCTGTCGAAGAAGCGATCGAAGTTCAAAACTCAAGCGACTTTGGACTCACCGGCGGCATTCACTCACTCGACCCCAAAGAGATTGAATTGTGGCGTGAAAAAGTCGAAGTTGGAAACGCGTATATCAACCGTCCAACGACCGGTGCGATCGTGCAAAGACAGCCCTTTGGAGGGTGGAAAGATTCCTGTATTGGGCCAGGTTCCAAAGCCGGTGGTCCAAACTACGTCAGTTTGTTCTGTGAGTGGACACAGGTTGATGCGCCGAAACTTCGTGAACCCGTGACACAATCGGTCGCAGCCTGGATTGAGAGATCCTGTAGCGATCCGGAGCAGCAACAGCGCGTTACGGCTGCTGGCGAGAGTTTTCAGTATTGGTGGAAACACGAGTATTCTCTTTCCCATGACCCTTCCGAAATCCATGGGGAAACGAATGAGTTCCGCTATCGACCAAGGTCGTCACATCTACTCCGCATTGAGTCTGTTGATGAGTCGACTGTGGATTCCGTGTTGATACTCGCCTTGGCTTGCCAAACGGCAGGCACCACTCTGGAGGTGAGTGTCAGTGATCAATGTGAGCTCCAGTCGATGCTCGGATCATTTGCGGCGAGCTGGAAACAGGAGTCGCCCGAGCGTTTTCGTCTGAGAGTTGGACAGTTGAGTTCATCTTCCATGACTTTACTGGGCGGAGCGATCGACTCAGAACTTGCAGATGTTCTGAACGAAAACAATATTCCCTGTGTGCAAGGCGTTCTGTCCAACGGTCGAATCGAAATGCTCAAGCAGTTCCGCGAGCAGTCGGTTACTGAAACCGTTCACCGTTACGGAAATATTGTGTAGGAAATTGGAAAAGGATTCGGGTTATGCGGCCAAATTTCCTTCAATGTCTTGCTGTTCCGCAAAACCCAGCGTTAAAGCGGTAAACATTCTTGATAAGTGACGAAATCGATCAAGATTTCTTGAGAAGCCGCTATCTTCATCTATGTTAAAAGCCACGGATGCTAATTTGTCCGATGGCGCCATGGCCGGGGCCGATTGTCCGGGTTACGCAAAATTTATTGGGGGAAAATTCACCATGAGAGTGCTTATATGTACTGCTTTCTTGGTACTTACGGCAATCGCAACACCCGCGAGTGCTCAGGTATCGCCATTTGACATTGATCTTAATTACACAGGTCCAGCTGCTTTTCAGTCCGCATTTGACAACGCAGAAGCTCGCTGGGAACAAATCATCACTGGCTGGTCAGATGGCCTTAACATCACAGCAACGACTGGTGGAAACCCCGACTACAGCGTCGGCGATGATCTGTTTTCTCTTTTCATCGACGCGAATGTTGGAACAATCGATGGTGCTGGCGGTGTTCTCGGTAGCGCTGGCCCGACTGATCTGGTTAACGACGGTTCCGTCATCCTTGCGTCGCGAGGTGCGATGAATTTCGATGTTGCAGATATTCAAAACCTTGCAAATGCTGGTCTGCTTGAAGACGTCATTCTGCATGAGATGGGCCATGTGCTTGGAATTGGAACACTGTGGCAGACCAATGGTCTGTACACAAACGGTACTGGTACGTATTTCGGTGAAAATGCCCTTGAGCAATATCAAACCGAATTTAATCCCAACGCGACATTTGTTCCCATTGAGCTTGGCGGTGGCGGCGGAACCGCAAATGGTCACCTCGATGAAGCGTTTGCTGTTGGTGGTGGCGACACAGTTCTTGACCCTGCAGGAACAGTCGTAGTCGATCCTAACAATGTAAATTTTGGACGTTCCCGTTCAGAAGCGTTGTTGACTGGTTTTCTTGGTGGTGGTGGAAACTTCATTTCCAACACAACTGGTGGTTTTCTTCAGGATCTTGGATACGAGATCAATTTCGCTGCGATTCAAGGTGTTCCAGAACCGGGTTCTGCAACTGCACTTGTGCTACTTGGATTGGCTGGACTGAGCCGACGTCGTCGTTCGTAGTCTGAACAGCTGAACTCAGGAAATTCAAACCGTCACATGGATTGTGTGACGGTTTTTTATGCGCGGTGCCCATAGCCCCTGGCAGTTGAAGGATCCCCAGATCGATATTGTGGATTATTCGGGTTGAGGAAAGCTGATGATCAAATTTGAGGATTCTTTTTGCGATCCAGGCATCGACTCAACCAAAAGAAACATAGGTTTCAAAGTGAACTACAGCAGTTCTGTAGTGATTGGAAATTCCCAATATTGCTTTGAAACCAACCATGTTTGTGACAAAGAAAAATCCCACTTCTGAATCCTCTTCGACGCGTCAGCGACGCCATGGAGTTGCTGCTGTAGAGGCAGCATTTTGTCTTCCCGTCATCGTTATTTTGATGTTTGGAACGTTGGAAATCTGTGCTGGCTACAGCCTGCAGGAATCTCTTACGATCGCCGCCTACGAAGGCGCTCGCTTCGGTGCAAGAAATCGTCAACTCGATGATAGCGCCGGTCCAACACTCGATGATGTCAACCAATACGTCATAGATTTTATGGAGCAGCGAGGCGTTAACATCACAGCAGCTGATGTTGTTGTGGAGACTGAAGGCCGTGACGGGGTTCGTACCGTGTTGACCACTTTGAACGGTCGGGAAGTCCTGGCGCCGATCGTGGTGACGGTGTCCTGTGCGACTGACGGCAATTCAACTTTTGTGTTTTCCAATTTTGCCAACCGACGACTTTCGGCAACCGTTGCTTTTGCATCGGAGTTCGGGACCGACCCCTCAGACTTGAACGAATAAAATGATACGTCCAATCAGAAAAATCAGATCCTTGCGTGACGGAGTTACCTCTGTCGAGATGGCATTGGTGTTGCCAGGATTCCTGGCCATTATTCTTGGTTGCCTGGAGTTTAGCCGATTGAGCCTTGTCAGAAATCAAACCGACAATGCCGTTTATCAGGCTGCCAGGTACGCCATGGCTGCAGGTACAACTGGCGAACAGGTCAACGACCGAGCCGAGTCTGTTCTACAGGTCTATGGAATCAGTGATGTTAGCACCACCGTTCGTTATGAAGACGAAGATGGAAGTGTGGTTACACCGCAGCAGGCGCTGCGTGTATCTGTTGAAATGGAAGTGCCATACACCCTCGCCTTTTTCCCTCAGGGGACATTCCCGGTCAACCTTCAATCCCGGGTGACATTGCGGACAAACAGGCACAACGAAGATGACTTGTAATCGCCAGTAGAAGACAGCACACAGAATCTTGGACCCAGTTTAATTTAATTCCATTTGGAGAGTTCCATGCAGGTTACCAATAAAAAGCGTATGGATCGTACAGGAGCAATTGTTCCACTTTTTGCAGTGTTGTTGCCGGTTCTGCTGGTCGTAGCTGCGTTTGCAATCAATTTGTCGCACTATCACCTTGCGGCAACTGAACTGAAGATTGCGACCGATGTTGCCTCACATGCCGGCGCTCGTTCACTGAATGTTTACCAGGGAATGGACGATCCTCAGCCGGAACGGGTTTTGACCAAAATGCGACAGGTCATCGATCGATACTACGTGATGAACCCTGTTGCCAGACAAAGCCTCACGGTTCCGGACAACTTCAATGAATACATCGATCTGTTTGACCTTGGTTCGACCAATACGAGAGCCTTCGAAGGGTTCGATGACTATGAGGATTCTACTAACCGAATTTCGGAAGCTGACGCTCGCAGTGGAGTGGTGTTCAATTCTGTTGGCGTGCGGGCAGATGCAGCAGTCGCTTCCGTTTTCACATACGGATCAACGCAGATGTTTGCTCCGACTCGAGCTTCAGTTACGAAGCAGATTGAGCGAGACCTTTCGGTCGTGATTGACGAATCTGGTTCGATGCTGGAATTTCAGGACTTGCTGGCCATGCGAGAGGTCCTTGAGCAAATGTACGACGAAGACTACATCAACTTCGATCAGTACCGGATCGCTGCGGGATATCAACGAACCTTCATCCACCCTACATTCGGCCACTATTTTTCGGAGCGAGTCTATTCGGTCTACAACCCGCGATTCAAAGTAGACTTCCGGCACCTCAGGCGTGCAAGTGACGGAAGGTGGTACTATCACGATGGATTTGACATCATTCCTGATTTAAAGCAGTTTCGGGATGATCACCCCAGTGACACTCGTGATCTCGACGCAATGGTTGAATACGCTGAAAGCTGGGAAGATACATCGAATCGTATTACTTCCACTCACAGGACGACCGACTGGATCGATACGGGAATGTTCAGAGACTTTGCTCCGCTTGAAAGTAAGTGGGATCATCTGCAGCGGGGAATGGAAGTCTTTATGGAGATTCTCGAACGTACTCCTGCCGACGAGAGAATCTCACTGGTTGTGTTCAATGGAGATGCTGAGGGAAGGGTCGCCTTGACGTCTGACTATGATCAGATACTCGAGATCCTTGCTGAAACGGTTCCCACTGGTGGAACATCAATTCACAGCGGAATGGATGTTGGGCTGGAAAGAGTACTGCAGCCGGGTTTCACTCGCCCGTTCGCCGAAAAGATCATTGTGGTTATGACCGATGGCTCGAACTCCGATTCGTCGCTGCGGGAGGAACCCATCCGGACGGCCGAGAGGTTTGTGGTGGAAAATCCGGAAGTTACCATCCATACGCTGACTTTCGGATCGGGGTCTGACACGACCTGGTCTGTTGATCCAGCAACCGGTAACTTTGTGGACTACGAAGGAGTCATGGTCGACGTGGCTGAGGTTGCTGGAGGCCAGCATTTCCATGCTCACTCCGTTGGAACCTCAAGCGATGGAGCTGATGAAAATTCATTGGGAGCCAAACTCCGCGAGATTGCCAACATTCGTCCGGTCGTGTTTACTTTCTAGGTGAGACTAAAGAAAAGCAGATTAGAGCAGGAGGGCAGCAGCAAGCGAGCCCTCCTTTTTTGTTGGTGGTGCAGTAGGCAAACTGTTGCGCTGTATGCGGGTTTGTTGAGGTGTTTGAGTTTTGTTGGGTTGTGCAAATGGTCCGTCAGGGATTCCAATGCTACCTGACAGGAACTCACCCATGACGATCATCTGTTTCATTGGAATTCATCAGACTTAACGCGCGTTGGTTGATCGGCGCGTTTCTGCTTGCGCTGTTCTCGGGGTTCGGCCAGACGTTTTTCATTTCGCTCTTTAGCGAGGAGATTCGGGCATTTTACGAGCTGACCGATGGTCAGTTTGGTTTTCTGTACATGCTGGCGACGCTCTGTAGCGCGGCAGTTTTTCTCAACGTTGGGTTCGTTGTCGATCGCTACCCCGTCGCCAGAGTTGCGACTTGTGTTTTGGCGGCCCTGGCGATTTCGTGCATGATGATGGCGATTTCCAGTTCTCTCTGGTTGCTCGTTGTATGTCTGTTTTGCATGCGATTTTTCGGCCAGGCGATGTTGTTGCACGTATCGCAAACTGCCGTCGGAAGATGGTTTGATGCCGAACGCGGTCGAGCCATTTCGCTGACTTCGATGGGGCTCAATGCTGGCGAGTCGATCTTTCCGTTGGCGGTTTGGGCGATGTCTCTGTCGTTGACATGGCGATATTCATGGGGAGTTGCTGCAGTTTCGGCTGTGATTGCAATTCCACCATGCTACTGGTTGATGAAAGTTCCGCGAACGCCGAAACGTGTGCAGGGATTGCAAACAAAGCAGCAGACGAAGCGACATTGGACTCGTGCCGAAGTGGTTCGTGATGTTCTGTTTTGGTTAGCCAGCCCGGCGATTTTCGCGCCCGCGTTCATCGGCACCGCAATCTTCTTTCACCATAAACATCTGGTCGGAATCAAGGCCTGGCCAGAAGGCAGTTTTGCTGGTGGGTTTATCTTTCTGTCCATCGCGACCGTTACTGCGAAGCTGGCCGCAGGCCCGCTCATCGATCGCTTCGGGGCGATCCGGTTGATGTGGATATATCATCTCCCACTGGGAGTCAGTTGCCTGTTGTTGGCACTGGGGCAAAGCGTGTGGATTATCTACGTTGCAATGACGCTCATTGGAATTGCGATGGGATTCGCCACATCGATCTTCGGTACCATTTGGCCCGAACTCTATGGCACCAAACATCTGGGTGCGATCCGATCCGTCGCGGTCTCAGGAATCGTCTTTTCTTCCGCTTGTGGCACTGGGGTCACAGGAAGGCTCATCGATTTCAAATTCGGATTCGAAAGTCAACTTGTTTGCATGGCTATCTGGTGCGCCTGCTCGGCCGGATCACTTTTCTTTGTGTCCGGCCGAATGCTGCGGCGGCTAGAGGCTGACGATCAGGTTGCCTGGTTCCTGTCGTAGTTACCAGCCTTGAGATCCGAGATGTACTCGTTCAGGTGACGGCGAACGTTACCAGAGAGGAAGTACATTCCCAGCATGTTTGGAAACGCCATGCCAAGGATCATCATGTCGCTGAAATCCTTGATACTCGTTGGTGCGATGACCGCCCCAAGGAAAGTGAATGCCAGGAACAGGATCTTGAACAAGCCGGAAGACCAATCACCAAACAGAGCCGTGAAGCATCGTTCTCCATAGTAGGCCCAGGAGATACAGGTTGAAAACGCGAACAGGATGATGGCCACAAACAGGAACCACTTGAACCATTCGAATCCGCCCGTGACGAAAGCCTGCTTGGTGAAATAGGCTCCACGATCAAGAGCAACCATGTCGCCAACGGTCAGCGCTCCGTCTCCATCAGCGTCGTATTTTCCATTCGTTTTGATCAGCAACGCTTCAGCATCCTGGCGAGACATCGCAGAGATATCAAGTGACGAATCTTCAGCGACCTGGGTGACAGAAAGTTCTTTCTGGATCGTGTCGAGCGCCAGTGGTTCTGACTTGTCGCTGATTACTCCCGTGATAATGATCACCAAAGCCGTCATCGTGCAAACCACAACCGTATCAATGAATGGCTCCAGAAGTGCAACATATCCTTCGCGAACCGGGACGTCGGTCTTTGCGGCACTGTGTGCGATAGACGCCGATCCGGTACCCGCTTCGTTCGAGAACACGGCTCGCTTGATTCCGATAACCAGACAACCGAGAAACGCACCGTAGCCAGCATCAAGATTGAATGCTCCTTCCCAAATTGACTGGAAGGCTGCCGGGATTTGCTCGTAGCTGGTTCCCAGGATGTAGAGCACGCAACACACGTAGCCTGCACACATGAAGGGGACAATTCGCGAGGCAACTTTTCCGATCGACTTGATACCGCCAACAATCACCAGTCCCACAGCGACGGCCATGATCAGGCCGTAGATCCAGCTGTACTGATTCAGGATTGGAGCTTCCGTTCGGATCGCATCCAGAGACTGGCTGATTTGGAAAGTGTTACCACCACCAAAGGATCCACCAATGCACAGGATCGCAAACATGACTGCCAGTACAGAACCAATCGGCCCCAGCCCTTTTTCTTTCAGGCCAGCACTGAGGTATCGCATTGGACCGCCAGAGACACGTCCTCGCTTGTCTTCGGTTCGGTACATCTGACCGAGCGTACATTCAGTGAACTTGGTGCTCATTCCCAGCAGGCCAACCAGGATCATCCAAAAAGTCGCCCCCGGACCGCCCTGCCCGATCGCAATCGCCACACCGGCAATGTTTCCGAGTCCAACTGTTCCTGACAGTGCTGATGAGAGCGCCTGAAAGTGAGTTACTTCTCCATGGTCGTCCGGGTTGTCGTAGTCACCTTTGGTCAGGCGAATCGCGTGCCAGAAACCACGGATGTTGATGAAGCCCATGAACAGTGTGAAGAACACTGCACCGACAAAAAGCCAAACCACGATGAAAGGAACGCTAACGGATCCATCGCCGAGCCAGCCTTTGTATGACGTGATTACTTGCTTGCCAGTTTCCGCATCAATGATTGGCTGACCAGCTTCGTCAACTTCGGCCACAGTGTAGTCGCCAGTCCAGAGGCCGTTGAAGATGACCCCGCCCATCGGGGCAACGATTTTTTCACCAACATAGGCATCGACTTTTTCGAGCTCCCTGTTGACCGAGTCCATGAAGCTCTCGGTGGAGACTTCCGCTGCTGGCGCAGTGTCCGGCTCGGCTCCCTCCTGCCCGTAAGCGGGATTTGACAGCAAAATATTGCTGGTGAGAAAAGACACGGCCACGAACAGGGCCATAGAAAAACGGTGTACGAGGAAGCGATTCTTAAAGATCATATTTCGCTAGACTTGAGTAATGGAGCGGATTTGGACATCGCGGCAATCAAATGTTGTAAGCCAGTTGTCCCGTTGGGTCAATATTTTCCCTTGTTTGATCGAATCGAGCCCAAAATGGTTGTGAAAATTGGGTCTCAGGCATAGCATACTTGAGTCCGGATATTTCCCTACTTGGCAAAGTAAAGGTGTGTTTCTTCCACCTTCAGCCTCCGGATCGGGAAAGTTCAACGCTCGTAGCAGCTATGTCGATTCGGCAAACAGGCTTTCCTTCAAAAGTCTGCGTTCTTTTCCAACTTGCACCTGAAAACAAAAGGTTATCGCAGGTAGGATCAGCCGGTTAAACAACGACAGACAACTTACAGTCATTCAATTAAATCCCCAGCATAATCAATCGACATGAGCGACGTACTAAAAATTGTTGATCTCCACGTTTCAATCAACGAGAAACCAATTCTCCGTGGAGTCAATCTTGAAATGAACCGTGGTGAAACTCACGCTCTGATGGGGCCAAACGGCAGCGGTAAAAGCACGCTCGGGCTGGTGATCATGGGCCACCCCAACTACGAGGTCACCTCGGGCCAGATTTTGCTCAACGGCGAAGACATCACCGAACTCGAGCCAAACGAACGAGCCCGCGCTGGTTTGTTCATGGCGTTCCAGCGTCCAGTCGCCATTCCGGGCGTCCGCATGGCTGACTTTCTGCGACATGCAACAACCAACGTTCGCAACCCGGATCGTAAAGAAGGCGAGGACCTGATTCCGATGCGTGAGTTCCGCAAAGAGATCAAAGAGAACATGCAGCAGCTGCAGATGGACAGCGAGTTTGCTCGCCGTTACGTCAACGATGGTTTCAGCGGCGGCGAAATGAAGCGAGCCGAAATCCTTCAGCTGGCGATGCTTCAGCCGAAGTTCGCGATCCTGGACGAAACTGATTCAGGTCTCGATGCGGACGCCGTCCGTCTTGCCAGCCAGTCGATCAACGAGATCGGCCACAACAAGATGGGCCTGCTGATCATCACGCACCACGACAAATTGCTCGAGCACAATCCTCCGAACTACACACACGTGATCCTCGGCGGAAAGATCGTCGAAACCGGCGGCAAGGAACTTGCCGTTGAACTTCACGAAAAAGGATACGAGCGGATTCGGGAGCAGTATCCTGAGGCGGCCAAAGCGAATGACGATGTTGAGGAGCCAGTAGAGGCCTAAAAAATGGGAGGTCGGAATTCGGAGGTCGGAACCTATGCAAGACTTGCGAATTCGCACAAAACAGTACGCCTTGAGAATTGTTCGCATGTACACGGCGCTTCCCAAAAGCACGGAAGCTCAGGTTCTCGGGCAACAGGTTTTGAGGAGCGGCACCAGTGTCGCTGCGAATTACCGAGAAGCGTCCAGGGCTCGCTCTGACGCGGAATTCATTTCAAAGCTCGGAATTGTTGAGCAAGAATTGGACGAAACAATGATGTGGCTGGAACTTTTGGTCGAAGCCAACATCGTTAAAGAGGAAAGATTGGCAGAACTGATTGATGAGTCGGACCAGTTGTTGCGAATTACCGTCTCTTCAATCAAAAACACCAAGTTGCGAACCAAAAAAACAAAACGATAACTCAAGTGGAGGCCGAGTCAGAATTTCCGAATTCCGATCTCCGACCTCCCATTCGAACTGGAATTAAGCATGGCCACTGACATTACACAATCTTCCATCGAAGCCGAATCAGAAGAGCTTCGCG
>CAYUNP010000070.1:8881-23886 GCA_964446085.1 uncultured Pirellulaceae bacterium | reverse complement strand
TGCCGTCCTTTCAGGTTTGGCACTGTAACGAGCTTCCACACTGGCCACGATACGCACTAAAGCGACTGGTTAACACATGCCAACCCTCCGGCTCTAATCGCTTGTGGCTATGGAAAACGCAACGTCAAAGTTACTGTCCAGCTGCAGCGTTGGGCAGTTCAAAGATACTGATCTGATTTTGCTGTTTCCCGGTGACCACGGCAATCGTCTCTCCATCGACGGATCGATCAAAGACTCCCACCGAGTTCCTGCCGCGCAAGTTTTCGGAAAACCGATAGACTCGCCTCCGTTCGCCGCGTCTCCAATCCCACAAAGAGATCTCGTTCTGGTCCTGTAGCAGCAAATATTTCTGGTCCCTCGAAAATTGAATGGCTTCAGGACGGGCGCGGGGGCGGAAGCTGTGAACTTTCTTGCTGGAGAGGCTCGCCACGTTGACGTCCGAACCAAGATAGAAGGCGATGCGAGTTCCCTCGCCTGAGAGGGCTGTTGCTCCATTGATCGCGCGATCGAAAGGAACAACTTTACTTCTACTCGAAAGAACGCCGCTTCGGGAGAATCCTCTTCGGTCCGTTACCACAAATCCGTTGTCGCCTTTTGGGGTAATGTTAGTGACACTTGTTTCAAGTCCGTCGACCCTGCCGGTCTGGGTCGCCGAAGTGAATTCCCAGGCATAAACCTGACCAGAATCGTCTCCGGAAACGACATGCTGACCATCGTTGGTAAACGTAAACTTCGTAACTTCGCTGCGATGGCCGACAAACTCCGAAACGAATTTGACGTCCCACGTCTCGTTATCGACGACTTGCCAACACTGAATCAGATCTTCGTCGGAAATGACAACGCGTGACAAGTCATTGCTGAAGGCAAAATCATCAATGCGAGTGCCTGGTTCAAGGTTGAGCTCCACGACTTGCCAACCGTTTTTCCAGCTTGCGATTCCAATCCGACTTCCGTTGGTTTCTCTGGTTAGAAAAGCGATTCGATTGTTGGCAAGTGCCTGAATTTCGCGAATCGGTGCCAGGAGGTTTGGAGACCGGTCCAGAAGATGGGGCCGCTGACCTTCGACAGCAGCATTTCCGTCGGCTAACAATTTTCTTTTGGGAGCAGCGACATTTCTACTGTCGCTACCAGCGCTCTCGTCATCAGCCGTCGGCTTCATTTCGATCTGGGCAAACATGGTCACGGGCGATGGATTACCTTCGGCCAACCCCAACAGGCGATTGTCGTTGGCGATAACGGCGGTCATCGGCAGTGGAATGCTGGACCAGTACTGCCCCGCACCGGCTCCTTCGCGAACCGCAAACGCGTTGATGAAGCCGTTGTGGCTAATGAATATCGTTGAAAGGTCTGAGGAAATACTGATCGACGCTGCATCGATGTCTGGCGTTTTTGAAAACAGTTCAGAAAGATCTGTGCGTGAAACTTCCTCGCCATCGGCAGCGTCCAGGAGAATTGCTTCGCCTTCCGTGATTGCCAGCAATTGGGAATCATCTGCAGAAAACCTCAGTGCCAAAACATCGCTACCGACCGGATAGCTGTTCGTTGAGTCAATTTTTGATGCGGCTTCAAGGATTCTCGCAACCACAACCTGCCGCTGAATGCCGTAAGCAATCGTGCGATTTCCTGCGGCCACCGTGGCATGCCTTTCTTTAAAGACCGGACGCAAGGTAACGCCAACCAGGCGATCAAGCTCGCCGTTTTGACTGATTTCCCATTTTTCGAGATTGCCGTTGTCATAGAGCATCCAGACTGCTGGTCGGTTGGTAACCGTGTTAGGAGCAGCAGAGCAAATCGCAGCAACTTCCCGATCGAGCTTGCGACTGGTGACGGTTTTGTTTTCATCGATCTGAAAAACAGTCAGGCGATTTTCACGACCAATCGAGAACACCACATTGTCTACCAATGCCACGTTCATCTCATGGTCGACGTCGATGTTGAACGAGCCAAGCATTTTTGGATCGATGCCACGCGTGGCGACCAGAGCAAGGTCGGAATCTGACAATGGGGGAGGAGTCCATGTGTCTCGCGCATTTCGATTGCGCCGGTTCCACCCAAGGTTTCGATTTCGATTGCGCCGCGGAGCATTGCCACGACGACCTTTGCCGGAAATGCCTGGCTCTGCTCCGACCAGGTTGGGTCGGGTGGGCCGAGCCTGGTTTCCGGCGGCGCCGTTATTTTGTCCGTTGGGCAACGAATCGTCGTTGGCGACTTCGGCGTCGCGTACTTCTGGTTCGTCGTCATCAGGATCGGGGAAGTCGTCCCGAAAGAAATCGTTTCGGTCAGCCAATTCTGCGTGGTCGCCTCGCAGAGCGACGTGGACTGGCGGTAGCATGACTTCTTCTTCCGGTGCTTGCGGCGGCAGTAATCGTGCTGGAGCACCCATCGCAAAAAGCATCTTGCGTTCCCATTTTCCAAGCGTCGGCGACATCAACATGCTGATCGAAATCCAGGATGCCAAGCCGAGCAAACAGGCCACCAGACAACTGATCATCATCCAGACCTGTCGCGTGTTTCGATGGGACCGTAACTGCTGTCGTGATACTGGTTCCCGTGCCGGAGCAGGTGGCGATGATTCAGGGGCAGTCGCCGCGCGACCTGTCGGTTGAGACGCCACCTCAGTTTTACGCTGCTTTGAAATTGCCCTGGGAGGAGCCAGCGGATCCTGGTCGGGCGTTTCCAGCACGTCGAGGATATCGTCATAGTCGTGGTCGAAGTCGATCGCCGGTTCGGTGTTGGCAGTCGGGTTGTGGCCTGGTTGGGTTGGCTCGACAGGCGAAGCAGACTGGTCAAAAGATTCCTGTACTGGTTTTGCTTTCTGTTTTTTCGTTTTCCGTTTTGCTGGCTGGTTCTTTTTCGCTTTGACAGGCACGGCTTCATCAGGAACCAGTGTCTCGGCTGCAGCGGGGTCAAATGGCAATCCGTCCTCGACTCGAAACGCGAATCGACATCCCCGACAACGTAGCGTCATGTTGTCGGCATTGTCAGGAAGTCGGTGCCGTTTATGACATTTCGGACACCAAATTTTCTTTCCTGGTTTTGCCATCGGATCAGACCGTCTTTTTGAGTCCGTATTTTTTAATTTTACGATCGAGAGTTGACCGCTCGACACCGAGAATCGCGGAAGCTTTACTTTTGTTCCACGCCGTGTGAGCGAGCGTCTCTTCGATGTGTCGACATTCGACTTCTTCCAGCGACATCTGTCGATACTCTTCAACCAGTGTTCCCATGTCGAACTGGGACTCACTGGCTGTTGAAAGTTTCGTCAGCGTCAGATCTTCCATTTCGATCGTCTCACCCTGAGCCAACACAACAGCACGCTCAACCACGTTTTTCAGTTCACGAACATTTCCCGGCCAACGATATCGTTGTAGCTGGTGTCGCACGTGTGGCGAGTATCCACGAATTTTTCGACCTGTCTCTGCATTATACTTCTGCAAAAAGAAGTCGGCCAGGATTTGGATGTCTTCAGGGCGATGTCGCAGTGGTGGAACATCGATTTGTACTACGTGCAAACGGAAGAAAAGGTCTTTGCGAAATTTTCCGTTGCGAACTTCTTCTTCAAGATCACGATTTGTCGCCGCGATCACCCGTACATTCACGCGGATCGCTTTGGCGCCGCCGACGCGTTCGAACGGGTGACCCTCCAGGACACGCAGAAACTTCGCCTGAATCGAGGGACTCATCTCGCCGATTTCGTCCAGCATCAATGTGCCCTTGTCGGCGGCTTCGAACTTTCCTGCTTTGCGTTCGGTGGCACCAGTGAAGGCACCTTTCTCGTGTCCGAAAAGTTCACTTTCAAGCAGCGACTCAGTCAACGCCGCGCAGTTCAAACAGACGAACGGACCATTGCGTCGATCACTGGAAAAGTGAACTGCTCTGGCAACGAGCTCTTTACCAACGCCACTCTCGCCACGAACAAGAACCGTGGCCTTGCTTTCGGCGACACGGTGAACCTGTTGGTGAACCTTGAGCATCGCAGGGCTCGAACCCACAATTTCACTTTCGACATTGAGCTGGCTGCGAAGCTGATCGATCTCACTACGCGTTCGCGACAGGTCATCGACAAGTTTTTGCTCGCGGTAGCGGGTTCGCAAGGCGAGTCCCACCGTCTCGGCGACCGCCAACGTGAATTCCAGATCGTCCGGATCGAGAACGATTGCTGCCTTGGTCGAATAGAGATGGATCAAGCCAATCGTTCGGGCGTTCATGCGAATGGGAGCACATATCACGCTTGTTGCGTGGATCTTGCCCGTTGAATCACGCAAACCAAGGGCACTGTCGTCCTGTACGTCCCGGGCCAGGACTGCTTCTCCGTTTCTTAAAACGGTTTCCGTCAAAAACTTCGAGACACGTTGATACTCGGGGCGGATGGTGCTGGACCAGGACAGAATTTCGAGATGCTCCGGGTTTGTTGTCGTGCGACGACTTCGTGGAACAAGCATCACAGCGCCAGAATCAACGCCGGAAGTTTCCAGCAGATTGTCGAGCGCCATTCTGGCTACGCCACGAGCAGTGGTTTCTTTAGCGAGATCAAACGCCAACCGACAGAGCTTGGTGGCCGCGATGCCGAACTTTGGAATTGGCTCCTTGAGTTCTTCGAGATCCTCTTCATCATGGTCGAGAAATTTGGTCTTTTGACGTCGGTGAGTAATCGTTTGCGGTTCGGTGACTTCTGCGAGGTTGGTCTGCGTCACCTGTTCATCGCTGTCGCTGACTTCCAGACCAACGACCGTTTCGCCTCCGATTTCGACGCGGGAAAAAACTTTCTGTTGATCTTTCTTCCCATAGGCGGCAGTAAGATCTTCCACAAAGGACATCTGGGTTCCAGCGATCCAAACGACGTCTCCGACTTGAAGCTTACGATCGCCTGAGAGCGGTTCTTCACCGACAGCGGTGCCATTTCGGCTATTGAGGTCTCGAACGGTCCATGCTCCGTCGGAAAAGAATATTTCGGCGTGTTGGCGACTTGCCTGGTCCTCTTTGATGACGATTTGGTTCGTCGGAGAGCGTCCGATTGTGATGGTCCTACCGGGTATCAGTCGGAAAACGTCGGACCACTTTTTACCGTCACGGATAACGAGATACGCGAATGGCGTGTCAGACTTGTTTTTTTTCGTGGAATTGCCCATGGAGGCTCGAAAGAGGAATGGATAAGCCAGCTAACAGGAAGCTGACATTTTGCCCTGTTATTGCACTGATATTGCCCGTTTTTCTTGATTTTACACCAATTGGCAGTTAGTGTTGCGGTATGGAGAGCGTCTAAAGTGCGCCCCATAATGCAAACTCGCCGCCGAGTTTTCCCTGTCCCTGTATATCGTACCCGTTGGGGTATGTTAATTTCCAGTGTGACCGGAAACATTCGGCGATTTATGTGATCGAGTTACTTTTCGATCGATAAAACGATGGTGGGGATTTCGTAGCCACATTTTAACAGTATCCGGGGCAGGATTACTTTTTAGGAGTATGCCATGGCGTCAAGTTATGCCAAACAGTCTTTCAGTCTAATCTGCATGGCCATCGCGGCATTGCTTTTTGTTCCTTCACAGTCATTCGGACAGGGCGGGGTCGGAGGTGGTACTGGTGGTACTGGCACTGGTACTGGTGTCGGCACTAACGGTAGCTTCTTCCTTGGAGTTGTTGGTGGCGTGACAGTCGATGCAGAGCGAGTCGTTCGCGGACAACATCGGTCGTTGCCTGCTGCTGACCAGGCTCGCATTCGTGAAGCACTCGGTAAAACAGATGCAGACATCAATTCAGCGACACCGCTGAGAATGATTTCCCTAAAAGGCCTCGAAGCAGCAATCGCTTCGGCTGTGGAATCTGGCAAGGCACTGCCTGCGGATGTGCAGTACATGGCTGGTCTGCAAAGAATTGAATACGTTGTACTCTCTCCTGAAAACAATGACATCATCATCGCCGGTCCTGGCGAAGGATGGAAAACGAACGACGATGGCGTTGTTGTTGGAATCGAAAGTGGCATGCCAGTTCTTCACTTGCAGGACTTCATGATTGCCATGCGAAGCGTCGATGCGGCTCGTCAGGGACAAGGCGTTTCGGTTTCAATCGATCCGACAGCAGAAGGTATCGTTCGCGTCCAAAAAATCTACTCACGTATGCGTGCTCAAGGAACTCGCGCGGTCAGCCGAAATCTGGCCAAAGAACTCGAGCAAGCATGCGGCGATCAACTCGTTAGCCTGACAGGTGTTCCACGTGACAGCCATTTCTCACGAGTGTTGCTTACTGCAGACTACAAGATGAAGCGTTTGGCGATGGGGCTCGATCAGTCTCCGCTTCGTGAGCTTCCTTCGATGATGTCCATTATCGCTCGCAAGCGAATCAATCTCAAATCAGCTGCTCCGCGTATGTGGATGGAGTGTGACTATGAGCCAATTGCAAAGAACAGTGACGGCAACATCTGGAAAATCGCTGGTAAGGGTGTTCGTGTTCAGACTGAAAACGAAGTCGCCGATGCACAAGGTCAGCGTTCAGCTGGCAAGCGTTTGAAAGTTGCTGAAGACTGGGCTGACAACATGACCAGGCACTACGATGCTCTGTCAGAAAAAGAGACTGTGTTCCGCGATCTTCGCAACGTGATGGACATGTCGGTTGTTGCCGCAATCATTCGCAACGAAGGCCTGACGAAAAAAGCTGGTTTGAGCCTTCCGCTAATTGGTGGCAAAATGGAAACTCCATCCTACACCGTTCCAGAGAAGATTCCTTCGCAGGTCAGCGTCGCGAGCTCCTATGTAATACAGGTTTCTGGCGGCGTTTTGCTCGACTCATGGGGAGCAGCTCAAAACACAGTCGTCAAAGAAGAGATCACCGAAGTTGCTGCAATTGCCAAAGTCGCAACTGCTGACCGCTGGTGGTGGAACTCGGAAAAATAAGTTTCTTTCTCCATAGAGACGATCAAGCCTGTTGCAGTGAAAACTGCAGCAGGCTTTTTTTTGTGTGATGACCGCTATCAGCTTGGAAAGCTGAGCGACAATGTCGCTCGGTTCTCCGAACCGTAAGCGATTTATTGGTAGCTTTAAAATCGGGAACTTGTTTCAGGACGAATCCTGAAGAAGGAAGGAAATCGCAACCACTGGTTGAATTCGCTACAATCAATGCACTGTGTTGTGAATCCACCTTCTAAACGATCAGGGCAGTCAAATGAGCTTATTCTTCTTGTTCCGAATTTACACGATTGTGTTTCTTTCTCTGGTGCTGGGAATTCAGGCGAGTTGCCTGGGAGCTCAGGGCGGGTTTGATCTGTTGCCACCGTCGAGTATGCATTCTGTTCGATATGCCTGCCTGGAATTGGGCGGTGATGACGACGTTCACTTCGTTTTTTCCAACGAGACTGTAGAAGCCCGGAAGATGGATGCTGAAGGAGAAGCAGATCCCAAAGAAACAGTCTCATCAATCACCACTGAAGATGTTCCATTCGAGATTGTAGGCCGCGATGGAAAAAATGGCCGCATCAAGCAGCAGTATACAACCATAGTTCCGTACACAGAGAACGTCAAACACGCCGATGGACGGGTCGAAACGGTCCAGCGTGAAAGAACCGAAATCCGAACTCGTATGGTCGTCATCTCGGATGTAGACAACAAGAAAATGGTTCAGTACTCGACGCGAATTGCCAAATCCAGGCCCGTCACGGTGACGTCAGGGAAGACAACTCGCAAAGTCCTTCAAACGGTTTTTGAATCTGAAAAGCGCACCGAAATTGTTGGGATTGATGAAAAGTTGGTCCGTGTGATCGGGCAGTTCAAAAGAAAGAAAAGGTTTGCAGACTTGAAGTTCTCCAATGTGGACGGGGTCGCTTTGACACAGGGTCAGGTTGTGGAAGTTTTTGGGGAAAGCGAATCCGATCGGATACCAGTCGTCCTGATCGCATCCGGGGAATCACTTCCAGCCTACTTCAAACATCTGTTGAAGCCCGCGACGTTGATCGTCGAAGACCCCTTCCTGAAGTAACCAGTGAATTGAGACATGCACGAACGTCCTCGGCCCCTGTCAGCCACCAGCATTGACGATGCCCCGTGCATTCCGTTACAGGAATCTTCGAAAGTTTGTCCAGTGATTCAACGGAGCTCATTTCCACTCCCCGAAACTGGTTTGGCAGCTTAAAATCAGGACATGCAATCTCGCCAACCAATAATTGACAACTTTGACCGTACGCACCGCAATCTGCGAATTAGCGTTACGGATCGCTGTAATATTCGCTGTGTTTACTGCATGCCGGAAGATGTTCAGTTTCTCCCTTCAAGTGAAATTCTGTCGTTTGAAGAAATTGAACGCACCGTTGGATTGATGGTCGAGATGGGCATCAATCGTGTTCGGCTGACCGGAGGAGAACCTCTGGTCCGCCGCGAACTCTGGCGACTGATCGAGTCGCTGAAGTCCATTGATGGGCTCGACGACATTGCGATGACCACCAACGGCATCCTGCTTGAGAAACATGCTGCCGACCTGAAGCGTGCCGGGCTGGATCGGCTCAATATCAGTCTCGATACACTGGACCGCGAGCAGTTCAAAAACCTGACACGCCGTGACGAGCTCGATCGGACACTTGCGGGTATCGCGGCCGCGAAAGAAGCCGGATTCAGCGACACTCGGATCAACGCTGTGGCGATCGCCGGGATGACCGAATCCGAGATCGTTCCGTTGGCAAAGTTCTGCCGTGAAAATTCGCTGGAGCTTCGCTTCATTGAATTTATGCCGCTCGACGGCGATCAGAACTGGCAGTCGGGCAACGTGCTGCAAGGTGAAGACCTGCGTCGAATTGTGGAAGCAGAAATTTGCGAGCTTCGCCCTGCCCTGCGAACCTACGATGCGCAACCGGCAACGGACTTCGAATACGTTGATGGCCTTGGCAGTATTGGCTTTATCAATCCGGTCTCCAAACCTTTTTGCGGAAGTTGCGATCGTCTGCGAATCACAGCCGAAGGCAAACTGAGAAATTGCCTGTTTTCAACCGTTGAGTGGGATCTGCGCAACGCGATACGATCCGGCAAGACGGACGATGAGCTCGATTCGCTGATTCGCGAATGTGTGAAGGCCAAGAAAGCTGGTCACGGAATCGACTCCAGCGAATTTGAACGTCCCGAAAGAGCCATGTACCAGATCGGTGGATAGATGAACTGGCAGTTCGTGCTCACAATCGTCTACGGCCTGTTCATGATTTGGACGGGACTTCTGCGTAGCATTGAAGCTCAGGCTTTCAAGCCTAACGCGTTTTACTTCTGTATGGTGGTCGGCGTCCTGTCGATCGTTGGAGGTTTTCTTTTCCGTGCCGACAAACGTTGGCCAGCGATTTTGCTGACGCTGATCGCAGTCGGAACAGCGCTGGTTTTCTATCTCAGCTGCTTTATCGGTCAGCCAGAAAAAGACGCGTCCTTTCGTGTTGCGTTGGCGATTGTGGCGTCGATTGCTGAGCTGTGCGTGATCGGCACTGCCATAACCCAGAAGCGATCGGTTAGCTAAGCCCTGTCGGAGCTTTCAGTTTTTCGTTGCATTTGTAAGTGGCAAGGCGCTAGCGCCGCGGCTAGTTCCTTGCTGCTCACCAAATAGAACGCTGTCGCGACACTTTGGCGAATTAAATGGAGAGAATTTCAAAACTTCCGCGAACCTGCACCTCGTCTGAAGCTCTTCAATACTGAATCAAAATAGAATGAAAAATGAATTGAAAGAAAATGGCAAAGCTAAATCAGATCGTCGCTGTCGTGAGCGGCAAGAAAACTCAGGCTCAAAAGGCACTCACTGAAGTCTACAAGAAACTGCAAAAGTCCGCTCTGTTCGAAGGAATCTCCCGTCGATACACGCCGACCGACGAAGACGGTGAGACACAGCCAGACGAAAAAAAGAACGTCCAATACAAATCGCGGCAGGCGATGGCCGACGCCCGAGCAGCGCTCAACGACCTGTTTGATGTGACCGCAACGCAGGATTTTGGCAATTGCAAAGCCACCGCCGACGTCAAAGTTGATGACAAGGTGATCCTCGAACAGGTCCCTGTGACGTGGCTGCTGTTTGTGGAAAAGCAGCTATCGGACCTGTATTCTTTCGTTCAGCAGATTCCTGTGCTTGATCCAGCCGAGACCTGGACTTGGGATGAAAACGCGGACTGCTACGCAACGGAACCGGCGTTGAGCAACCGGACGAAGAAAGTGCCACGCAGCCATATTCTTTACGAAGCCACCGAGAAACATCCGGCTCAGGTCGAGATGTACCACGAAGATGTGAAGGTTGGCGAATGGCGAACGGTCAAATTTTCCAGTGCACTGGCGGCTCAGGAAAAGAATGAGATCATTGAGCGAATTCGGCGGCTACAGGAAGGCGTCAAGTTCGCTCGCGAAGAAGCAAACTCCATGGAAGTGGAGAACGTTACAATTGGAAACAGAGTCTTTGACTTTGTGTTTGGAGCCCAATCTTAGCTTTAGTTTCAGCTTAAACCGCGAGACAGTGCAGGTTCGAATCCTGCTCCCGGCACTTTCGCCAATTATTGGCAACCAGTTTGCCGGGGTAGCCCAACTGGCAGAGGCATCGCATCAAGTTCAGATTATTGCTCCAGATTGACTTCGCACCGTCACTTGTTGAATCGAGAACCAGACACGACAACCGATGAGGTATGGGTTCAATTCCCATTCCCCGCTCTTTTGATTTTTTGATCGTACGCCAGTACCGCATGTCGACCCGCGACTTGCAAATCTGATGCACGATTGCCTTTCAGCGGGGGTAGCTTAATCGCAGAGCGCACGGGCTTAACCTGATGTCTGGTTTAAACGGAACGGTCAACGAGTCGCCTTAGTGCCAGTGCAACCTGCCCTCGACTTTCGGGTATGAAGTCGAGGGTTTTTTTGTGCGCTCACTGCGAACGAGGATTGTGTTCTGTGTTCGGTTCAAAATGGAAAACAACCACCCAGGAAGGGCGCCGGGTTCGGTGTCGTCATGGAATCCCATCCAAAGAAAAAGCCGATCGCAAACACGACCGGCTTTTATCGTAACCAGTTTTTGATCACGGAATCAATTTTGATTGGGCAATCAAAGAGCTCGTTTCTGGAGCGCTTTTTCTGACGGCAAGCGAACTTTCCAAACCAGTCCTGTAGCCTGCATGCTGCGAATGATCAGCCAGCTCAAGTCAAATTGCCACCACTTCAAGCCATGGCGGGCTGAAGTTGGAAACGCGTGATGATTGTTGTGCCACCCTTCTCCGTGACTGAGTACGCCAAAGAGAAGATTGTTGCGAGAGTCGTCAGAAGACTTGTACTCGCGAGAGCCAAACACGTGGCAAATCGAATTGATCGACCAGGTCATGTGGTGAGTGAAACCAACACGGGCAAATCCACCCCACAAAAGTCCCAGCATCGCGCCGCTGATCGACATCGTCACCAGGCCGGCGATAACAGTTGGAATCAGCAACGAAGCAACAACGACCCAAACGTAATTTCGGTCCATCCAACAGAGAACCGGATCCTTGAGCAGATCGGGAGCGTATTTGCGGGTCTCTTTGTCGGTCCAGCGTCCCGTGATCAACCACCCAAAGTGAGAGTGAATAAAACCTTTGATCGCGTTGACGGCTCCACCTTCGTGTAGGTGTGGCGAATGCGGATCGCCATGATGATCACTGAACTGGTGATGCTTTCGGTGAGTCGCACACCATTTGACCGGTGAACCTTCAATCGCGAGGGCTCCCAGAGTGGCCCAGAAAATCTTGACTGGTCGCGAGCAATCAAAGCTCTGATGAGAAAACAGTCGATGGTATCCAACTGTGATTCCCAGGCCCGTCACGTACCAGCCGCCAAAGAGCAAGCCGATGTACAGCCACATCGTTCCGAACGACATGGTCATCCACATGGCTGCCGCCAATGCCAGAATCGGCAACACGACGACGTGGATCATGACGATCTTCTGAGTCATGGACGGGGCTCCATCGTCGTGATCATCCGCTGGAGGGAGTGCTTCTGGCTCATCGAAACGAACGAACTTTTCGCGAATTTCTTTTACTGGGCTGGAAGCGTCGTTGGATTCGGGATGCTTGGTCTTGGTAGGATTATCTTGATGAACCGTCGCCATATCTATTGCCTGTCCTTGGGGTTAATCCGTGGCTCTTCAAAGAGCCCGGTACGCTGAGTAATTCAACGCAGAAGTATAGGAAATATCGGCCCTTGCAAATGCTCAGATGTGTATGCGTCGTGTAATAGTTGTGTAAGGAAATGTTTCAACAAGTGTCGAACTGGGTGGAGAGGGGCTTTGCAACGGATAGGGATTTCCATATCCGCCCGCAATTTGACAGGCAAAACTCCAGGTTTGAGTTACGACAGCATTCCACAAAACATGTTCCCCGGTATCGGAAAATCCTGTAATGTCGGTCAAAACCCCATTCCAACGGCCAGCAAAACCGATGCGTGATCCGTTCCGTCCGAGTACAAATCGACAGCTTGTTCGCGAAGCCCAATTTGGGTTCTCTGTGATCGGGCTCCTGATCGCGGTGCTCATTTATGTTGCTTACTATCGCCTCAATGACGCCGGAGACCCTCCGAACGTTGAGAACTCACCTGTTGCGATGCAAGTGTTTCCCAATTCACCGAACTATGATCGTGATCTCAACCTGATGAAGAAGAGAACTTCACCGGGAAGACTCGACAATCAGTTTAAAGCTCCAGACAGAAACGTCTCGACCTTGGTCAGCGTCCCCAAACGGATGATGGACGATTCCCAGAGCACGTTTCGCAGTCTCAGCAGCGCCGCGACGTCAATTGAGAAATCGGCTGCGAAAGTCAGTTCGCTGGCAAGCATTCCTGTCAGCAAGGATCCAGTCGAATTGGTGAGCAATCCTGCGGCAGAAAGTGGGCCAAGCTCCGGATTCAAAATCAACAGGAAACCAGGAGCAGATGTGGCTACAAAGATGTTGCCGCCGCCGATTAAAAAAATCGCGAACAGGAAAACACCTGAGTTCGAAAATCCGGCTCGCGCTCGGTTCAACCAGCTTGTGCCAAAGATCGCTCCCACATTCGGTCAACCGGCATCGAATCCCGCGCCGAATTCGACGCCGAAGTTTGATTTGAAGTCGAGCAAGCCTGCGAACGATTTCAAACCACTTGGCGTGCCAACAACGACGGCACCGAACCCCCTGAAAGCTTCTCCGACAAAGCCATCTTCGTTTCAGCCATCCACATTCAAACCATCCACATTCAAACCCTCTACATTTCTCCCGAAGAACGTTGAGCCAAAGAAGGATGAGTCGACGCAAAGTCCGAAGACAACATCTGTAGACGTGCCACCACGGCTTCCGCAACTTCCGCAGAGCTCACTTTCGAAACTGCGGCCGACTCCCGATGCGAAAACATCGCCGCTGCAGCCAAAACCGGAATCGGCCTCAACGGCTGTGACTAAATCTCTTCCGGTCGTAAAACAGGTTGCGTTTGAACAAACCACCTGGACGGTCAAAAAAGGCGATAGCTACTGGTCGATTGCTCAAGCTCATTATGGCGACGGGCGATTTTTTAGTGCTCTCTATGAACAGAATCGTGGTGACGTGCCGGGATTTGAAAATCTGATCGAAGGCACGGAACTGATCCTGCCAACAACCGAAGCGTTGTGTCAGGCTTATCCCCATCTATGCCCGGCAGATGTGGTTCACAAAGATAACCCCTGGCGTAATATGTCTGACGAAATGATGGACAAGATCACTGATAACTGCGAATCGGATTTGGATAAACGCTTTTACGAAACCAGGGCAGGAGATACACTCTTCGGTATCGCTCGTCAGCAACTTGGCCAGGCATCACGTTATGTCGACCTGATGAAGCTCAATGAGTTTCGTCTGGAAAGCAACATAACGCATGAAACCGAGTTGTCGCCCGGAATCAAATTGCTCTTGCCGATCAAGTAATGTCCGCCACTCTCACGCAAGTCGTATCCGGCGGTCAAACAGGAGTCGATCGTGCGGGGCTCGACGCGGCGATCTTTCACAACATTCCGCACGGTGGCTGGTGTCCGGCGGGTCGTCGCGCCGAAGATGGCCGCATCCCTGACACGTATCAATTGCGCGAAATGGAAAGCGCCAACTACGCGGTTCGCACACGACAGAACGTAAAAGATTCTGATGGAACACTGATTCTGTTTGAAGATACGATGTCACGTGGCACCGAGTTGACGGCCAAGTGTGCGAGGCAGCTAAAACGTCCTTTGATTTCGGTCGACGTGATTGAGTTGTTGGATTGGGATGACGATCGCTTTGCGGAGGAGATCGAGAAAGTGATTTCGTGGCTCGAGGCAGAGAACGTAAACGTGCTCAACGTGGCCGGTCCTCGTGAGTCCACCTCACCGGGTATCGGTGGAATTGCTCGCATGTTTTTGCTGAAGCTATTCGACTGAGGATTCGAAACTCGTGGCAGCGGCGTCGCGCCGCAGTGTTAACACAGGAAACTGCGACGAGACGCCGTAGCCACGAGTTCCAGATCTACCTTCGCCTTGGCAGCACAAGACATGTGCCAAACAATCCGAGGATCGCGAGCGTGCCGGGCTCTGGAACGGCGGTCGTGGAAGCAATAATCGCGCGGGTGATCGATCGCGAAACCAGTAACCGACTGGCTTCGCCTCCGTCGATTCGAAAGCTCTGTTCCAATTCGATATGCACGAACTCTCCGCCTAATAAATTTGTGTGTCGTCCCTGCACGTTCGTCGTTCCTCCCAGTTGACTGAACACGCTGCCGTCGAAACTGCCGTTGGTGCCAACATTCAATGGATCATCGCCATCAAGGGTGTTAAAAGCGTAACTGGTCCAGTCTCCTTCGAGCTGATCAATGTCCTGATCCAATCCGAATACAATGTCACTCACTCCGCCGGTGCCGCTGCTGAGAATGGCATCGGAGTCCGCTGGAAGTTCGGGATGCAGGTCGATATCGAATCCGTGGATTTGCCAAACTGAAAAATCAGAAGCGTTGTCAGTGAACGACTGGTGAACTTCATGAAAGATAGATTGCTCAAGATGCGCCACATCAGCCGTGCCCAGT
>CAYUNP010000070.1:3485-8781 GCA_964446085.1 uncultured Pirellulaceae bacterium | reverse complement strand
CAACTTCTACCAGGGCGTGGTTGGAAGCATCTTGTCGAAGAAAGAAACTCCCCCAGCCTTTCTGCGTAGCAACGGTCGCCGATTCCTGCAGCCCATAATACGTCTCGCCACGATCGCTCAACACCACCACGTCGTATCCAAACGCAGTCGCTTCGGGCAACAGCTGTTCAAGATCTGTTATCGATCGCGCGTCTCGCAGTCCATCGGCCAGGTCACGAAATCCGAACTGCTGTTGAGCGCTGGGAGCAAGATATCCCTGGCTGTCCTTGCGAATCGTTAAAGAATTAAGTTGAGCAACATGTTCCTGAACTGATTCGTTCACGAACAACAGCTGTGCATCTACGGTTCCACAGCACCATAAAAAAATGGCAGCAGCAAATGCAACACCACGCAAAGAGCCTGAAAGACAGCAACATCGCAATGTCACAGAACGTTTCCCCTTGTTCACTTTGACCTCGAGCTCAGTTTGAACGCACGAATCTGACAGGAAAACCTAACCTCTGGTTTGGCGCTCGGGATCGCGCACTCAAATGCAGTCCGAGATAGTCACTGAAGCAAACAATTGAAACGACGTTTTTACGGCTGTAGTGAATCTGACGACTGCTTGACGACTGGATTTTCTGCATCAGATGCACCAACGCTTAGCTCGTCCGTGTTATTCTATGTAAGCCCTGAAATTCCTTTCCTGTTTGGACGTTGTCGTCATGTCCGATTTAAAACCATACGTTACCGGGCTTCTTGAGCTGGTCGATAATCTCGCGTTTTGCTTTTCTCTCGACGGCAGCAAACTGTTTTACTTCAACGCCGCTGCCGAGCGGGTCTATGAGGAAACGGTTGAAGATCTCGCCCAGCAACCCGGGCTTTGGATGGAACGCGTCCACGAATCGGATCGCGAACGGCTTGTTGAAAACATTGCGAAGATGCCGGAATTGGAGTCTTTCGAGCAGAAGTTTCGCTTCCACGCGAATTCTGGCGAAGTCCGCGGCGTGAGCGGTCGCTTCCACGTAATGAAAAACAAAGATGGCGAACCAGAAGCAATCGGCGCGATCCTGCATGACGTCACCGATCGTGTCAAAGCGGAACGCAGGTTTCAGGAATCGCAAGCGATCTACCACGCGCTCGTTGAGAGTCTTCCGATCAATGTGTTTCGCAAGGATTCACAGGGACGAATCCTGTTCGCAAACCAGCGACTCTGCAAAGAAGTCGGCATGCCGCTGGAAAAACTGCTGGGCAAAAAAGACTCCGAACTTTTTGGCGAGGAACTCGGTGAAAAATATGCCGCAGACGATCGCCATGTGATTGAAACCGGAGAAGTCTTTCACGCGATCGAGTTTCACCCCGGTGACGGTTCCGCCAAACACGTGGAAGTCCTGAAAGCTCCCGTCACCGACACCAAGGGGAATCGAGTTGGAACTCAGGGCATGTTCTGGGACGTTACCGATCGAGTCGAAGCCGAACAGGCGCTGCGTCAGGCAAAGGAAATCGCAGAAAATGCCAATCAGGCGAAGAGCGACTTTCTCGCCAACGTCAGCCATGAAATCCGAACTCCGATGAACGGCATCATTGGCATGTCCGAACTGGTGCTGCAGGACCTCGACGACGGCGAAGCTCGGGAACGTGTTGAAATGATTCTTGAGTCGGGCGAATCGCTTTTGAAGTTGATCAACGAGATTCTTGACTTCTCGAAAATTGAAGCCGGGAAAATCAACCTCGAGACGGAAAGATTCGATTTACGGGAACGAATGGGAGACACCGTTCGATCCTTTGGATTCCGGGCACACCAAAAACACGTTGAGTTGATTTTGCACTTCGACCCGTCGCTTCCTGATGAGATCGTTGGCGACCTGAATCGACTGCGGCAAGTCGTCGTCAACCTTGTAGGCAACGCTGTAAAGTTTACTCACGAAGGACATGTTTTCTTTTCGGCTCAGGTGAAGAAACAAACTGCCGAAGATGTGACGATCGAGTTTACTGTTGTCGATACTGGTGTCGGAATTCCGGAACACGATCACGAAAAGATCTTTCGGGAATTCGAACAGGTTGATACTTCAACGACTCGGGAATTCGGCGGCACGGGTCTTGGCCTTGCCATCTCGTCGAAGATCGTCGAAATGATGGGCGGCCAACTGCGAGTCGACAGTAGCCCGGGCATCGGTAGTCGCTTTTCGTTCGATGCCAGCTTCTTCAAGGGTGCAGCGACTCAAAGCCTGAACGAGAATGAAGGCGTGTTTGTCGGCAAGTCAGTTCTTGTGGTGACGGGGCATCAACTACTTTCTGACAGTTTACAACAGCGCCTTGCGTGGCATCGCATGATTGTTGGATCGGTGACCGATTGCGAACATGCGAAGTCCCTGCTGACTCAACATACTGCTGACGGAGCGCCCGTAGAAATCCTTGTACTCGATGCCACGATGCCTCAGGCAAACTCGTTGTTGCACTGGTTGGCGGGGAATCAGGATGTCGAACGGCCGAAGCTGATCCTGCTGAATTCGTCGTCGAAGGTTGACTCACTGAAGATTCCTGACAACCTCGATGTGGTTCATCAAATCCTCAAACCCGTCAAATCCAGTGACCTTCGTGACGCATTTGTGGCGGCGGTTTCAGGGCAGGGGACCGAGATTCAACCGGTCATGCAGGAAACGCCGTCAGCCCCGAATCGAAAACTTGACATCCTGTTGGTGGAAGACAATATCATCAACCAGAAACTTGCGCAGGCTCTTTTGAAACAAAACGGTCACACGGTCGCCCTTGCAAGTGATGGCGGCGAAGCGGTCAATTTATTCAAACAGCGAACATTTGATTTGGTGTTGATGGACATTCAAATGCCGGTGATGGATGGCTTCGAAGCAACGCACCTTATCCGTGATTACGAATCATCGCAGCCTGCGACGACCGAAACGCCAATCATCGCCTTGACGGCTTACGCCAGCAGCGCCGACCGCGAGCGATGTTTGGCTGCCGGAATGAACGAGTACATTTCCAAACCGATTCGTGCCGACGCCTTGCATCGGTTAATCGAACAACAAACCGGATCGCTGACCAGCGAAAACGAAGATAGCGGCCTATCGCCTGTCAGCCGTATCGTCGATTGGAGCAGTGCGTTTGAAACCGTTGGCGGCGATCGGCCTTTACTGATCGAATTAATCGAAGTGTTTTTGAAAGAGAAAGACGAGATGTTGCTTGCGGTCGAGAATTCCCTGGCAGCAGAAGACGAGCAGAACACTCGTATTTCGGCACACTCACTCAAAGGCGCCCTCGGTCACCTGGGGGCTTTGACGGCCAGCGAAACAGCCGGGAAACTCGAATCGATAGCGGCGGCCAGCGAATCCGTTGATATGGAGGTTTGCAGAGTGCTGTTTGACAAACTGAAAGCCATCATGACCGAGGTCACCGCAGAGTTCAAAACGTTTCTTTCCACAACAAACCAATAATGTCGCTCGGTTCTCCGAACCGTAAGCGTTTTCCACAAAACGCTTGAATCGGGTCATTTCAAAGCAGGTCCCAACTAACAGTGTCAAACCACTTGCCGCCACAAGTAAGAAATCGCCATTCCAGTACTGATCTATTCTTTTGTCAGCGCGATGTCGATCAGCTTTGAATCCGATTCAACCACGGTTTGCATCCTCTCGATCGTTTTGGTTTGGTAACCTTTGGCCGAAACGATGACTTTGTAAACGGCACCAGCGACTTGATGACCAAGCTTGTACTCCTTTTGGGTCCCATGAACATTGACTCCCGGGTTAATCAAATCCGAATGGATTCCATTTCCTCGCTTGTCTCCGTCAATTAGAGCTTCGCAAAACCCGAGACGGACATTGAATTCCGGAATTGGTTCATCTGTCGCTTCATCAATCGCACGAACACGAAGCACTGACGTATGCGTCATGCTGATTTTGATTTCTTCGCCTTCGACTACATCGAATTTCAGGTCCTCAATCGGTTCGTATCGAGCAGGTGTGTAGACGGTGATCGTTGCCGAATCTGCCAATCCATTGATAACGAACTTTCCGCCAGCACGGGTCGCCACAACTCCTCCATTCCAATCCCCGTGTTCACCTTCGTTGAAGTAAACTCGCGTGTTTGCAGGGGCAGGGTTTCCTTCGGGTGTTAGGAGAACTCCTGTCAACGTTTTTCCGGCTTTCAATGTGACTTGAAACAACTTTGGTTCACCCTTCGGGCCTGGCTCAATATCAAGCCGCTGGGGAATCATGCCTCGTGCCTTAATGATCACGTACTTGTGTTCAAAGTTGGGATAGAGATTGTTTAACCAGGCCGTACCTCCCATGTCCGTTGTGGTCGCACGATATCGACCACTGTTCGTGCTTGGATTTTTCAGCGTTGCACCAACGATAGGCAGGCCGTCTTCATCGGTAATTTCAAATTTTGCGTCACCACCATACGGCAGTTTTTCACCAACAAAGGTCAGTTTTTCCAACTCGTTACTTCCGTCAACTTCGAACTTGCCGTCGTTCCATAAAAACCTGTAGCCATCCAAACCAAGACCCACATGTAATTTTGTATTCAGTGGAAGCCCTTTAATCAGAAGTTTTCCATCTGTATTGGTTTTTGACGGGTAAGGGATAAGGTGTGGGGTCATGGAAATTTCCTCGTAACCAAGACCTACCCCTGCGCCAGCAACTGGATCACCATTTTGGTCGCGCACACTAATTTCAGCACTGACACCAGGTTTCAGTTCATATATTAAGTCGGCCGTCGTGCCTAAAGTTTGCGGTGCTGTCTTCTCAAAGAAAGTTGCGTACCCGTCCGCTTTGACAACGAAGTACCAATCGTTGGAGGCAAGACCACGAATGGATGCAACTCCGTCCATCCCCGTCGTATATTCGCGTTTGATATCGGACCAGCCAAAGTGAATCTTGGCACCTTCGATCGGTTCCTTCGTCTCCGCCGAAACAATCGTGACGTTGTAGTCGCAGGCTTTCATAATGGTAATGTCTGTGGTGATTGGGTCTGACTGTTCTTTCTTCACAGTGATCCTCTTACCACGCAAAATTGCTTTCAATGAGGTTAGCCCATCACCCTCGGCCCATATTCGATAGGGACCAGGAAGGTCAGTCGAAAAGGCATAGCGCCCTTCTTCATCCGTCGTCGTATTCAACGTTTTGCGAGGAAGTGTGTTGTCTCCATCATTCCAACGCAAGTACACGATCGCATCAGCGACCGGTTCACCTTCCAGCGTTTTGACGACTCCTTGAAGTTCCACTTCGTTCGTGTCAGGCTCCTGATCGAGCTCAAGATTCGCTGCGGCTAAAGCGTGGGGTGACGCGGGACTGGCAGG
>CAYUNP010000070.1:0-3385 GCA_964446085.1 uncultured Pirellulaceae bacterium | reverse complement strand
AGCTTGAGCAACGACTCAGCGTAGTCTGCTGCACCCATTTTCATGGCAACATTTGCATCACAAAGAAGCTCTCTCAACCAGAACATTCGCTTCTTCATCCAGTGCACCATGGGGAGTGGCCACCAGATCATTACGCAAACGAACAACATGAAGTTCCAATGCGCGTCGGCACGGCGAATGTGCATGGCTTCGTGGGACAAGGCTGCCTGAACACGTGCGTCTGATGACGAAAGCTGTAGCATCGATTCCGGGATCAGAATCAGGGGACGCAGGAATCCAGCCAACATCGGCGTCGAAATTTTCTCACAAGCCCGCACAACAATTCGGGAGTTCAAACCGGCAAGAGAAGTAGCTTGGTCAATTGCGTTTGACCATCCCGTTGGCTCCATTTTGTTTGTATTCCGTGCACCAGCGGCAACCATCCGAATCACCCACCATCCCACGAAGTAGCGAACCAAAAAGCACAAGCTTCCCAGTAGCCAGACTGCTTTTGCCAATGCCCACCAGGAAAAACGAAAATCCGATGACACTGGAGGTGGTGAAGCATGTTTGCGCGTAGCAACGTTGTCGCCTTGTTGTTTGGCTCCGTTTGGTTGATTGTGAACAGGTGCGCTGGTACTGCTCTGGACAGTTTGCTTTGGCAGAGATGAATCCGGGAGCGACTGTTGGTTTTCGACGTTGTGGCTGTGTTTGACTACAAAATGTTCTTCTGTTTTCCGTTCCGTTGGAGCAGCTTCTTTCATCGCAGTCAGCACCGGGATTTGAATCAATCCCGCTGGCCATTTGGATCCTGCGATGACGGAGAACAATGGCAGGATCAACACAGCCAACAATGTCAAACGCCAGGCAAGATCCTGCCAGGCAACTTTGTCGGCGAGCAATCGATCGGCAATCATTCCAATACATAGCAGTACGCAGATCGAAATTCCAATAACTAACAGTTGAGACATTTCAACTCCTTGTTCAGTTCTTTTTGTTCTTTTGACGCTTGGCTTCGATAAGTTTGTTGATTCGAGCGGCTTCTTCGTCTGAGACACCGCGCCCGTCGAGCAGTGCAACGATCATTTCATCCGCGGCACCTGAAAAAGCTGTATCCACCATCTTGCGGACAACTTGTCCCATCGTTTTCTTCTGATTCACGGTGGCCGCATAGAGAAAGGCATTTCCATCCGCCGTTTTGGATAGCCATCCACGTTTGACCAGCCGATCCATCACCGTCAAAACGGTATTCCTGGCGACTTCACGCTGCGCACAAAGAGCTTGCCAAACTTGCGTCACGGTGGATTGCTCTTGAGCCCAGACAATCTGCATGATTTCAAGCTGCGCGTCGCTTAACGATGGCAGTTCGGATTTTGCCTGTTTCGACGGTTTTCGTTTACCCATCGTTTCTCCATGATTACCTACACATGTAGGCCAGCCTAACTACATCAGTAGGTAGAGTCAAGAAGAATGTAGAATTTATTTCAACTTCCATCGACGCGTGGCAACCAGCGGGCGGAATTGAAGCCGTCACTGTCATTGCGGCCTGGTTACTTCTTTTTCTGTTGTTGCCGTTTTTCGCGAAAGAACTCAGTCAGAATGTTGCCACATTTTGGACCCATCACGCCGGGGACCAGTTCACTTTTATGGTTCAGTCGATCGTCGCTCAGCAGCGTAAACAGCGACTCGACTGCTCCGGCCTTGGGATCAACTGCCCCATACACAACCGTGCCGACTCGCGCGTTGACGATGGCTCCGGCACACATCGGGCAGGGCTCCAGCGTCACGTAAAGTGTGCACTCGTTCAACCGCCAGTCGCCGATCGCTTCGGCAGCCTGGGTGATCGCCAGCATTTCAGCATGAGCCGTCGGATCGCGGAGTTGACGTGTCAAATTGTGAGCCGCGCCGATGACTCTTCCGCCTCGTTGGATGATCGCACCTACGGGAACTTCATCGATCTCGCGTGCTGCCTGTGCCTGCTGAAAGGCCTTCTGCATAAAATGCTCGTGCGGAAAAATCTCCAAATTCATGGTAATGCCGGTTTGCTGTTCGTCGTTTGGTTGCGAGGGTGGGAATCAGAAACTAAAACATATCAGATCTATCACTTTCGAAAGAATGACATGACTGAAAAACTGAAACTACACAACGCAATGTGGCCTGGACTTGTTGGAAAAGCTAGTCAGGGAGGAGACGAACCGGACATCGATCTCGATACGATGCTCAACCTGACCGCCAACGCCCGGGCCGGAGACAATCGATTCGACGGCATTGATTTGTTCCTTTTCGATCCCCATATCAGCCCCGACATCGATGACGATGGAATCAAAGCACTCGGTGACAAGATCGCTGAAAAGGGTTTGGCCGTTGGGTCAATGGTGGCTCCCGTCTGGGGTGGCACAGTCGGTGGACCGGCGATGGGCAGCGATGAGGAAAAAGCCAACTTTCTGAAAGCGGTTGAAGTCAGTTGCCGAATCGGTGGAGCACTCAAAAAACACGGCGTTCGCAAAGGCGGTGTCATTCGAATCGATTCAGCTTCTTCAGTTGCAGATTGGGCCGCGGATCCTTCAGCCAACACGGCTGCGATCGCGGACACTTTTCGAAAAGCCGGAAAGATCGCGGCCGATCACGGCGAAAGCCTTGCTGCCGAAGGAGAAGTTTGCTGGGGTGGCATGCATTCGTGGAAAGATATGTTGGATCTGCTCGAGCAGGTGGACATGCAGGGCACTGTCGGATTTCAGGCTGACCTGGCACACACCTATCTGTACTTGCTGGGCGTGAACGCACCTGAGCACGCGGTGCTGCAGGAAGGTTACAGCGACGAAGAATTTTGGGCCGCCTATGAGTCCATGACAGAAAAGTTACGTCCGTGGACGACTGATTTCCACGTGGCTCAAAATGATGGCACCGTTCATGGATCGGGCGATCACGAAAAGACGGGTCGCCATTGTCCTGCTGACGATCCCAACGGAAAACTGGACATCACAAAGTGCTCCAGTCACTGGCTCAAGGATGCGGATCAACGCGGCATGACGCATATTTGCTGGGACGGTTGCATGTTCTCCAATGAAAAGCTGCTTCAGCAGGAAACCTGGAACACAATTCTCGCTTCGATGGTCGATGTCCGTGACGCGATGGCGTAAGCGGATCATACGTGAGCGACAAGGCGCTAGCCGTCGGTTCGATTGAGTCTCGGTACCGGTGGCTATCGGGAACGATTCCGGCTAAAGCCGGTACCACGAACAATGTCGCAGACTCGAAGCGGCAGTTTCACCACTATAAAGACACTCAACCATCAGGAAACTCAATGAGCAAACCACTCAACATCGGAATGATCGGCTACGGCTTCATGGGAAAAGCCCATTCCAACGCCTATCGACGTGTTAGTAACTTTTTCGAACTTGGGCAC
>CAYUNP010000069.1:18859-24361 GCA_964446085.1 uncultured Pirellulaceae bacterium | reverse complement strand
CGTTGTCAAAACTTTCTTTTTCTTTGAATCATCATGGGAAGAACGCCATCGACTGGCGTCTATTCACAAACAAGCGATCAAAACGACCTCTCGGACGCCTTTATGGAATCGGATTTGACTGGCCAGCGGATATGCCCTCAGCAGATCTCGGCATTGCTCAAAGAGCATGGCCGCGGGCTGGAGGTGTATGCGGCGCAGTGGTCTCTCAATCCGGAAGACTGTGTTCAGGAATCGTTCGTGAAGTTGGCGGCGCTGTCGCCCCCACCTGAAAACTGCGTCGCATGGCTGTTCAAAGTGACTCGCAATCACGCGATCAGTTCTCTGCGGTCGCGGAAGCGAAGGTCGGAACATGAATCGTTTGCCTCGTGGCTAACCGATCGTCGTTCGAAGTCTTCCGATCCTGCGAACCTGGTTCCGGAAGCGGAAGAACGAAAACGTCTGGTGGAAACGCTTGGCAAACTTGACGAAAGCGAACGCGAATTGGTAGTGATGCGAATCTGGAGCGGCTTAACCTGGTCACAGATCGCGGAACTGTCGGAAACTTCTTCGAGTTCCGCACAACGCAATTACGTTGCGGTAATTGAAAAAATCAGAATCCTGTTGGAGACATCATGTCTGACGAAACCGAACTGAATCCAAAGCTCCGTGATGAGCAGGCTGCAATCGAAGCAGCATTGCGAGGCGTGGTGCTGCCAGAATCTGCGATCGAACACGATAGTGTTATGTACCAGGCCGGTTGGGCGGCAGCGATGGCTGAGTGCAAAGGTGCGCAGCAGGAGCGTCCCGATACAGTACTGCGGCGAGACGCCGCAGCCACAAAGTTTTGGCCAGCGCTGGCGATGACGTTTGCGGCGACAACAGCGGCCTGCTTGATGGTGATTCTCGTGCCCGCATCCGAAGGCGATTCGACTGTTGCTACTGTCGTCGATCCCGCTCAAGAGGAAACTGTTGTTGAAACGGTAAGCCAGGATTCAGATGGCCTCGCGCAGATTCGCAAAGACGCAGAGGTTGAAGTTGGATCGACTGCTTCTGTTGCGAGAGATTCTGGTGGCTTCGGGTTGGCAAAATTGATGAGTCTGCCCGTCGGTCGAATTGTCGCCCAACGGAATGCACTATTCGAACAACACCTTGCCGAAGCAGTATCTCCATCGCGAGTCAGTTCGTATCAATCTCGGCTCGATTTTGAATTTGAAGCGCCCACTCCTTTGACGCCACGATCCATTCGTTCGTCTTCTCTTTGATCTCATCGGAACACTCAGTGGAGAAAATTATGACTTTCAGAACCTCATACTTAAAAGTTTGGTCGCTGTTTTTGGTGACGTTTATGATTGACGGCGCTGCGGCCGTTGCTCAAGTTAAAGTGAGTGAAATGCCACATGATGATTCTTACGGTCGCCATGGCGAAATTATCGAGATGACCGTTTCTCCAGCCAGGCAACTTGAGCCAGTTTTCACTCATCGCTTGACCTGGCTTCCGCACCAAACCACAGCCGGCAATGCGGCCACGGTTTACATGCATTCGTTAGGCCAAAACGCTTTGTCCCACATTTGGAAGAAAGCAGAGGAAGCTTACGGCGAAGAGGTCTACGAATGGGCGAGTTACGAGACGCCTCGCGAAAAAATCCCAGTGGATAAGCTGAAAGAAGCCTCACAACTGTTTGATGAATATGTCCAGCAGCATATTGCGAGAGCCACCAAACGACGCGAATGCGATTGGGGCTTTGGTATGGAGGACCTCGAAGGAAAACTCGTATACGGATTGCACCTCAATGGCTTGCAGGAAACCCGCTCGATCTCACGAGCTCTTGCACTTCAAACGAAGCATGCGATTCTTGAGTCCCGGTTGGAAGATGCCATTGATTTAATGCGGATGAACTATCGACTCGCCTACAACGTGGGCCGAGTGAAAGTGCTGGTCGGCAGCTTGATCAGCTTTGCAGAGACAGGCATCACCAACGGCAATATGGTTGAATTCATCGCGACGCCCGACTCGCCCAACATGTTCTGGGCACTGTCTGAATTGCCGAGGCCAGTTGCCGATTTGCGTGGCGCGTTTCGATTGGAATGTCGGTCGGTCATGCGTATGTTTCCAGTCCTCGAAGATGTTGAATCTGCAACTCATAGTCCTGAAGAGTGGGCATTGAAGGTGGACGAACTTTTGAACTCCATGCTGTCCTTGCAATTGCAAGGCTACACACCTCCCAATGCTGTCAAGTTCCTGCCATCAGCAATCGGGATTCTGGCCTACGGACCGGCAAAGAAACGATTGATCGCACTTGGGATGGACGCAGCCAAAGTGGAAGCGATGCCAGTTGGAAAAGTCATGTTGCTCGATGCCAATCGTGAATACCGTCGCATCGCAGATCTGTTAGAGAAAGAGGTCTACCTTCCGTTTCCAGTGACGGCGAGCAGAAGTGCTGTGATCGATAACCTGATGCGTGAAAACGAGAAAGAAGCTTTCACGAGTTTTGGCAGGATCATGGCGGGAATGATGCTACCGGCGATCCAACAGGTGCTCAACGCCGGGGCGCGGATTCAACGTGACGTTGATGCACTGCGAGTTATCGAAGCGCTGCGTATGCATGCTGCTGAACACGGGAGTTTTCCGAAGAGTCTCGACGAAATCAAGGTGGTGCCAGTGCCAGACAATCCGGCAACTCGCAAGCCGTTTGAATATCGTCTCGATGGAGCGACCGCAATCCTTGGTCTTCCTTCTAGCGACGGAATTGTTTTTTCGAAGCGTTACAAAATTACATTGCGATAGCAGCAACCAAATTGATCCAACTGGAGAATGTTGATGTACTTCAAAACCATGTTTCTGTTTTCTGCGATGATTCTGCTGAATGTTTCAGTGACCGTTGCGGACGAACCACTCGATTCGATCGAGGGTCTGGCTTCAAAAGACCTCCTGGCGGTTGCCTACATCGATCTCAAATCAGTCAGCCTGGAGGAATGTCTCGACTGGGGCACCGAACAGGAAATGATTGAAGCAGATGTCGCTGACGAGATGAAGCACATGGCCGGAGTGGCGCAAGAGTTTCTTCGTCAGGCGACCGACGCCGGAGCAGATCACCTGATTGCGATGGTGCATCAGGATGACCTGCTGTTTAGAGGAGCTCCCTTGATCGTCGTTTCAATTGCTGACGGAAAGGACCCGCAAAGGGCGTACAGGAGTTTGCGGCGAACGATGGCGTTGCTTCAGATTCCGGATTTTAAACTGGAGTTGTGGAATGGCTCCATCCTTGGGGGCACAGAGCAGCAAATTTCACGGGCCAAATCAGAAGCGGTGGTTGAACGTCCACGAATGAAGGATGCCTGGAAAAAATTTGGCGGGCATGATGCTGGCCTGATGGTCTTTGGCAGTGCGGATTCTCGTCGCGTGCTGAAGGAAATGTTCCCGACTTTGGAAGCTCCATTTCAGGGCATCACGGGCCAGATGATCGCTGAAGATGTGGTCAGCCTGGGAGCGACGATTGAACTTCCGGCCGAAGTGGGTGCCAGGATCGTTGTCCAGGTAGCGAATCCCGAATCGGCCAAAGTGATTGAAGACTCGTTGCGTGCCGGCATGAAATTGCTAACCGACAAGGACGGCGAATATTTTGATCAGGTGCCAAAAATTGCTCATGTCGCATTGTCTGTCGTGGAGCCAAAACTGGTCAGCAATGATGTCGTCATTGACCTCAAACCAATTTTGAATGACAAAGTACAACTGCAGTCACTTTTGAACCCAATTCGATCCGGAAGTCGGCAAACGCAACGAACAAACAAAATTCGCCAAATTACTCTGGCAATGCTCAATCATGAGAGTGCTTACAAGGCGTTTCCTGCATACGCGAATTTTGACGAAGATGGAAAGCCATTGCTGAGCTGGCGAGTTCACATTCTGCCATTTATTGAGGAAGGTGCTCTTTACGAACAATTCAAACTCGACGAGCCGTGGGACAGTCCACACAACATCAAACTGGTTGAGAAGATGCCTGTCTGTTTCGCAGATCCATCGATGGGATTGGCTGACTTGAACAAGGCGGGCAAGACTCGATATCTCGTTCCTCGAACAGAGGGCACCATGTTTCACAAGGTCGAAGGAATTACCTTTGGTGATATCACTGATGGATCAAGCAATACGATCGCGATCGTTTCTGTGAAGCCTGCCAAAGCCGTTATTTGGACCAAGCCCGTTGATTGGGAGGTCGATCTGGACAATCCCAAAGCCGACTTGATTGAAGGTGACAGCCCAGCAACGGTTTCCAGAGCGGATGGTTCGACGTTCACGATTGAATCCGATATGAAAACAGAAAAACTCAAGGCGCTGCTTACCGTCAGTGGCGGCGAAACTCCATAGAAAAGCCGTCGTTGCCCGAATCGAAGCGGTTGTTGCTAAGTGCTTACATCGGTGTCATCCCAGCGAACTCCAGGCGACAGAACCCAGGTTAGCGGTTGACGTCGTTCGTGGATCAGGCCGCCGTGTGGGATATCGATGACTCGTACCGAGTTGTGAGCACAGTACATCAAGTCTTCCAAGGCGATGACTGACTCGAGTCGTCTAAGTTTTGTTTCCGTCATTAGCTGGTCAAAGGTCTTGTCCAATCCTGAGAGGAACTCTCCGCAGACGGGCTCCATGACATTGTCAGTCGTCTGATCGGATCCAATGTTGGGTGTTGGGATTCCGCTCGCGCCCAACAGCCAGGCAAAACTCCAGAGGTTTTCAGTCAGCCATCCTGCTTGTCCTGCGAATTGGCTGACTTCGGCACGTTTGGTTTGCATCCAGGCCGATTCCTTGTCGCTGAAAGCGCTTCGTTTAAGTTGATTGGTTGCGAGGTAGTTTTTGATTTCTTCGTTGGAGACAATTTCTGGCGGCGCGCAGACCCATGCCGACGTGATGTAAGTGGCCATCATCTTTTTGATAACTTCGGCTTTGGGACGAAGTTCGTTGGTGAGACGTTGATCCGCTGTTGGCATCCAGTCAGCAGCAACCAGACCAATTTCGGCTAACTTTTCAAGATGAATGCTTCTGATCTTTTTGGCGACTTTTCCAATCGATTCAATTCTGAATTTGGAAGTTGCCCCCACGATTTTGTTGACCCACGGCGTGTTTTGTTCATGAGACAAAATGCCGGATGATTCCTGCGTGGTTTCCAACAGAGTCTCTGGCGATACGATTTCGACTCCGTGGTAATCCAGATTCGCCTTTTTCGCAACTTTGGCCATCGCTTTGTGTATTTTCGCAAGGTCCGTTTCAAGAAAAATGGTTTGGGCGACAAGTTTGATCAAAGCCGCCTGTTGTCCGGGTGACGATTCGCCAACCAGGACCTGGGCATCCAGTTCTTCTTCGCGAAGGTTGGCAACTTCGAAAAAGGAGGAACCCAGGAATTGGGTCGCGCCATCGGGGTCGTCGCAATCGCCCTCGAACGAGAAGCACCAACAATGAGGTTCAGTCGCGAGCGTTCGGTTTTCGAAAGCTCTTTCGTAGGTGAACATTTCGCTGGCATCGAAACGAGGGTC
>CAYUNP010000069.1:4403-18759 GCA_964446085.1 uncultured Pirellulaceae bacterium | reverse complement strand
CGATCCACATGAACATTATCTGCCGGTGGCAGCCATGAGCCAGTCGCCTCGCCAACTTCGTGACTCAAATATTTGACCTGGCTGATCAGTTCGTCATGCGGGACCTGTCGGTTGGTGCGCCAGATGAATCGCCAGTTTTGCTTCACTTTGCCGGGGTCACGCTGCATTCGATCGCGCATCGTTTGTAGCATCATCGGGGCATCAAGCGCATGATTGGGCATGGGAGTCTCGAATTAATGGCAGATTGGAAGTAATTGGATTTTCACAGCCAGTGAGATCCGTGTCAAACTTTTGGGAATCAAATTTGCGTTACAATGATGGTTGCTTTCCGACCATCTAACCCGGGGCCGAACATGAACCGCCGAACCTTTGTTGCTTCTTCCGCTGTTGCCGCGACTGCAATCGCGACAGGTCTCAAGTCAGTCAGCGCCGCGGTGACGGCGCCGAAGCAGGATGTTGATCTGTCCGATCGAATTTTTAAAACGCTCAAGCATGGCATGGTCGGTGTCGAGGGTACGCTGACCGACAAATTCAATGCCGCCAAAGAAGCCGGGTTCGCAGCAATTGAACTCGATTCGCCACTGCGTTTTTCCGGCAACGTCTCCATTGATGATGTCAGGAAAGCTGTTGTCGAAAGTGGCCTTCCTGTCGACGGCACGGTTTGTGGGTCACACTGGAAGCTGACGCACTCCAGTCCGAATGCAGAGATGCGAGCAGCTGCCCTGAAAGATCTAACCGATGCGATTGAGCAAACGGATGCTGTGGGCGGAACGACCGTCCTGCTCGTTGCAGGGCACGGCAAAGACGGCACGCCAGAAGAGATCGATGCGCGAGCAATCGAGAATATCTCCAAAGCCCTGCCAACGGCTGCCAGGCATGGTGTCAGTATCGTGATTGAAAACGTCTGGAATCACATGCACTACGACCACGCAGGCGATTCAAACCAGACGGCCGAAAGGCTGGTAAAGTTCATCGATGCTTTTGACTCTCCGTTGATCGGAATGCAGTTCGACATTGGCAACCACTGGAAGTACGGCGGCATGGGTGACTGGATCCGCCAGCTTGGAAAGCGAATTGTGAAGCTGGATTTGAAAGGTTTCTCCCGCGAAAAAAACAAGTTCACGAAAATTGGCGAGGGCGATCTCGATTGGGCGGACGTTCGCAAGGCGCTCGGCGAGATTAACTTTCATGGCTATGCTGCGGCCGAAGTATCTGGCGGCGATATGACACGACTCAAGGAAGTCTCTGCCAATATGGATAAAGTGCTGGGGCTTTAGTCAGTAAATTCCACGAGCTGTTAATCCAAGCCCCATCTTTCCGGTCACTCACAATTCTGTTTTGGTATTGAAGGCGAACTATGAGTGAGAAGAACTTTATCGTTGTCGGTGGTAGCAAGGGTATCGGATTGGGAATCGTGCGAAAACTTTCTTCAAGAGGTCATGGGGTCCTGGTGTTGAGCCGTACTGCTGAAAGTCTCGACTCGATCCCGAATGTGTCGCACCGCGTCTTTGATGTCACGACGGACCAGGTCGATAAAAACTCGCTGCCGGAGTCAATCGATGGCGTGGCTTACTGCCCGGGCAGTATCAATCTGCGTTCGTTTCGGTCGCTAAAGCCGGAAGTGTTCCGTGAGGACTTTGAGCTGAACGTTGTGGGGGCGATCAAGGTTTTGCAAGCGTCACTGCCGGGGCTGAAGAAAAACGGCAATTCGAGCGTCCTGCTTTTCAGCACCGTCGCGGTGGCCAGGGGAATGCATGCTCACGCATCAATCGCAGCATCCAAAGGTGCTATCGAAGGGCTCACCAAAACGCTGGCTGCTGAATTTTCACCACACACACGCGTTAACTGTTTGGCGCCTGCCTTGACCGAGACTCCGCTGACGGAGAAGTTTTTTGCCGATTCCGGGAAAGCGAAATCGATGGCCGCGATGTATCCATTGGGTCGCACCGGAACAGTGGCCGATATGGCGGCTGCCGGGATTTTCCTTCTTGATGGTGAGAGCGAGTGGATAACTGGCCAGATTTGGGGAGTTGATGGCGGAATGTCATGTGTCCACAAATAGGAATCGGCGATCCTGAAGGCACGGTTTTTTCCGTCCTGGAAAATTCGAACCCTTTTTCAATCCATGCGTAGGGGATGAACGACATTGCCACCACCGAGTTGGTGAAACATAATGTTTTCGACGGATCGAATTCAGTCCAATGCCACGCTATCACACCATGGATAATCAACAACCCAATTCGACTTCACAGCTGAATCTCACTGGTACAAAAATCGGTGACTATCGGCTGCTGCGACGCTTGGGGGCTGGCGGGATGGCGGATGTCTATCTGGCGGTTCAGGAATCGTTGAAACGCAACGTGGCGTTGAAGGTTCTCAAGGGGCACCTTGCTGTAAACAAGGACTACGTTGAGCGATTCAAGCGGGAAGCACAGGCTGCTGCGGGGCTTGTTCACGCCAACATTGTGCAAATCTTTGAAGTCGGCCAATCGGACGGTTATTACTTTATCGCACAGGAGTATGTTCGCGGCCGGAATCTGAAACAGTATCTTGGTCGCTATGGTGCTGTTCCGCCAGATATGGCGTTGAGCGTATTGCGTCAGTCGGCGATGGCGTTGCAAAAGGGCAATGAACACGAAGTCGTACACCGCGACATCAAGCCAGAAAATATCATGCTGACGGCCAACGGTGAAATCAAGATTGCAGATTTTGGGTTGGCGCGTGTCGGAAAGCAGAATGACAATACGCTGACTCAGGCCGGTATCACTGTCGGTACGCCGTTATATATGAGCCCTGAGCAGATCGAGGGTAACGAAGTCGATATTCGCAGTGACATTTATTCTCTGGGAGTGACCGTCTATCACATGCTCGTTGGAGAACCGCCATTCGATGGCGACTCTCCGATTACTATCGCGGTCAAACATTCTTCGCAGGAGCCTGAGGGGATTCGCAGTCACCGGGAAGATCTTCCGGTCGAGCTTGAGGATGTTGTCGACAGGATGCTGCGAAAGAAGAAAGAGGATCGGCCGCAGACACCGGTCCAGCTGTTAAAAATGTTGCAGTCGATCACCGTCGATTCGTCAAACGGTTTCGATTGGTCATTGTTTGAAGTTCAGCCCAGCGAACGTGAAGTCGCCGCCGTCAGTACCGTGGCAGTTGGGGGAACAACGGAATCATTGATGAAGCCTCCGCGAAAAGCGTCAGCGTTTCTCGCTGTTTTGCCCTGGTTGGCGATCATGTTGTTTTCGGTTGGTGCGTGGTGGTTGGGGAATCATGTCGCTACCCTGTATTCCGGCTTCAAGAACATGCAGACTGCCGATGTGCAAGCCGAGCAAGATGTTCCGATGCAATGTGATGTTGAGGAGCAGTACATCTCTGCCTATTGGAGTTCGCAGGAAATTCCAGCGGATGACTATTCCGCACGTGAGGCGCTCTGGTTGGCTGTCAGCAAATATTTCCCGGTCGAAGAAGCTGAAACCGAAGTAAACAAAACCCAGTTGTACAACCTTCGAGCCATGAGTCGCCTGGGTGAGATCTATATTGAGTCCGGCCAGGTTGCCATGGCGATCAAGGTTTACGACGAACTTGCCGGCCAGGAGGAGTTGTCGCTTGAGTTTCGCACGACTGGACTTGCTGGTCGTGCAATCGCACTTGACTTGACGCCCGCTGAAAATTTTGAAGGCGGAATTCAGGAGCAGGAAAGCGAGATCAGACTCTGTTTTAATGCTGAAGTCGGTGGAGTTCGGGAAAACAAAGACCTGCTCAGCGACTTTTTGAAACGACGGGTTTTGGACTTGCTCGAAAAGTTCAAGTATTCCGTTCCTCTTCGCAACCCGGATTTTGCTTCTCGAAACCACAACCAGTGGAAGTCTTGAAGCGGTCACGTAATTCTTGCGTGACACAGGTTGTGACGGTTTTTCCTGCTTTGCGATATTTTCGGGGCAATCGGTAGCCTGAATTTATGTCGTTGCGGTACTTCCGCTCCGGACACCGCTAACGGCGGGCTAAATTTAGATAGTCGAAATTTGGTTACCCCTTAACCTTTCTGAATAGCGATGCCCATGAATACCTCAACACCGATATTGCATCAACAGATTGCCAATGCCATCGTGCACAATCCGCATCTCAATTCGCGGCGCATCAAAGTTAAAACCAGTCGAGGTAAAGTCATTCTCTGCGGGACAGCAGCGTCGTTCTTTGAAAAACAGATGGCCCAGGAAGCACTGCGTGGCATCAAGGGAATCAAGTCGATCCGCAATGAACTGAAAGTTAAATGAGTTCGATGGTTCCTGAGGGGGCGAAGAACACTTGTTAAACGACTAATTAAAAAACAAAAAACGGCACTGGATGATTGATCCAGTGCCGTTTTGTTTTTGTCAGAGGTTTTCAGTAGGGTTAAAATCCAGGACCCATTATTCCCAGCAGGAAATCTCCCAGGCCTGCAGGTCGCGGAATCACAACATTAACTTCCTTGCCATCAACTTTGGCTTCCAGTGCATCGCTGATATCCTGCATGACTTCTCCAGCTTCAGGATTGGGAGCGTTGGCCGGGTTGAGCCCAAATTTGGCAGTGAAGAAAATCGAATCCAGCCCGTCAGCAAACTCTTCTGCCAAATTTTCGTCTTTTCCTGTCGCACTGAGTGTCAGCAGATCATCGCCATCGAGATCAATGGTCAGCCGGATGTTGGAAATGTTGTTGAGCAATTCAACATAGTCGAGCGCGACTCCCGATTCACCAACGAAATCGATCAAATCTTCCTTGAGGTCAGCCATTCCATCAACATCGACAACGATTCGGATCGCATGATCAGGAGCCATGCCCCAGGCTTTGCTCAAACCGTCGGTGCCCACTTCGCGGTCTGCCCGCATGATGTACTTTTTGGTTGCCGTCTCCATTGTCTTTTCATCGACTCTATGGGTCAGCAAGCCTTGCGGAGCCGAAGCGTCTGAAGGTTTGATGAACTTCTTGCCATCGATCTCAACTTCTTCAGTTGTTTCGCTCATCTTTGTGAAAATTGAACTCAATGCACCAGCGTCGCTATATTCGATCCGGGTAAAGAGGTCCATTGGAATATCAGAGCCGGGTCCCAAACTACGAAAAGCGGCGACGTTGTCGGGAAGGCTAAGCGATCCGAAAACGCGAGAGATCGCTGAAAAATCAATCTCTTCGGGATTGATGCCCGGCAAGTTCCGAATTCTGTCTTTCAGGTCAAGTTGTTTGCCAAGTTCCGAATTAATAATCTTGTCCACGTTGACTTCAAAACGGATGACCGATTTTTCTTTCGCCTCCAGTGGCGTTTGCTGTGCGACGGCAGGTGCAGCCACCAGACAAAGTGAAACAACGGCAAGGGAAAGTAATGCGGTTCGCATTGAATTAGACTCCAGTGAAAATAGGGATGAACCGGTCAAGCGAACTCTGTTCCCAGCCGGGACGAAATTTTGTTTGTATGGATCAGACTTTTGATTCGATGAACTTTACGGCCTCTTCGATCGCCTGTTCAATCTTTTCAGGATTTTTACCGCCTGCCTGAGCAAGGTCCGGTTTCCCGCCACCGTTTCCACCGACAATTGGTGCGACGGCTTTTACCCAATCGCCAGCCTTTATACCGCGTTCTACAAGGTCCCGCGACAGGCCAGCGATCATCATTACTTTGCCAGGACCGGGCGAAGTTGCAAAAAATATGGCGACAGGGTTGGTTTTCTTGCGAATTTGATCAATTAATTGACGTAGCAAGTCCGGCGTGGCGACAGGAATGGCTTTGGAAATCACCAGGATGTCACCTTTGGTGGTTCCTTCCGCCATCAGTTCGTCTGCGGAGAGGTCGGCAGCCCCTTCGAATTTTTCAAGTTGATCGAGCAAAGACTGTTTTTCTTTTAACAGCGCACCAACACGACTGGGAAGCTCCGTGGTTGCCACATTGAGTTGACTGGAAGCCACAAATAATGAATTTCGGACTTGCAGATAGCCTGCCTCTGGATTGGCCGGCCCCAAGTCGACGGTCATCGATTTGGAAGACTTCTTTCCGGAAGTCGCCTGTTTCTTCAAATCGCGAACCTCGTCAAAGAGCCCTTTCACAGCGGGGCCGACTTGAGAATGACAAACACCAAGCAGTTTGGAAACTTCCTCAGCTGCCGCCTTCACCTGTTGCTGGCTTTCGAGAGCACGTTTGCCCGTAAGGGCTTCGATTCGACGTGTTCCCGCAGCCGTCCCGGATTCCGAAACGATCTCAAACGCCATTACGTCAGCGCTGTTGTTAAGGTGAGTGCCACCGCAGAGTTCCTTGCTGAACTCACCGATGGAAACCATTCGCACTGGATCGGGATACTTTTCGCCGAAGAGCATCATCGCGCCGGCAGTTTTCGCGTCCTCCAGGGAAACCGTTTCCCATTTGACTTCCACGCCTTGCTGGATTTTCTCCAGTGCCATGTTCTCGATGGCGGAAAGTTGCTCACCAGAGACCGAACCCTGGTTCGCGAAATCGAATCGCAGTTTGTCATCGTCAACGCGTGAGCCTCGCTGCGTCGCGTGTTCGCCGAGATTTTGCTGAAGGGCATAGTGCAAAATGTGCGTCGCCGAATGGGCGCGACAGATCGCCGAGCGACGGTCGAGATCAACTGACGCCGTTACCGAGTCGCCGACTTTCAGTTTTCCGCTTGTGACGGAGCCAACGTGCACAAAGAGGTCGCCGGTCTTTTGCATCTCGGTGACTTCGAACTCACAGTTCCCGGATTTGAGCGTCCCGAAGTCACTTTCCTGTCCACCGGAGCGTGCGTAAAACGGTGTTTCGGAAAGAACAACGATGCACTGTCCGTTGGACGGATCGATTTCTTCCAGAGCTGCTTTGTCGTTCGCGAGTCCGAGAACTGATGCGGTTCCGCTCGTTGTGTCGTACCCGGTGAACGCAGTCCTTTTGAGTTTGTTTTTGAATTCGTCGATCGGACCGGAGTTCCCCATCACATCATCGACAAGCGTGCCGCTTGCTTTGCCATGGAGATCCATTTCCTTCTGGAAAATATCCCAATCGAAACCAAGACCCGAATCGGCAGCAAGTTCAGAAGTTAATTCCGGAGGGACGCCGCGAGTCTGGAAAAGTCTGGCCGCTTCGGCGGCGTCAATCTCGGCAGCTTTTTTCTGTTTCGCTTCCTGCACCATCTGTTCAACGAAACGCAGATTGTTTTCGATCAGAAGATAGAAGTCTGATTCTTCGTTTGAGATCGCGTTCTGAACGCTATCGACTGTTTTGCTTAATTCGGGATAGGGAACTTTTAGCGAATCAACCACTGCAGGAACGAGCTGAGCCAAAAACGGATCGCGCAAACCGATTTGATAGCCTTGCAGAACCGCCCGGCGAAGCAGTCGCCTCACGGTGTAATTTTCTTTCTCTTTGCCCGGCAAGACATTCTCGTGAATTGCCATTGTGCAGGCGCGGACATGGTCCGTGATGCGACGCATGCGACGGCCGTTGTCGGAATCCGCTTCATACTTCACGCCGCAAACTTCAGCCGCAGCGTGCACGATCGGAAGCAACGTATCGATATGGAAATTGGTCTCGGCGCCCTGCAGCGTTGCCGCCATGCGTTCCAGTCCCATGCCAGTATCAATGTTCTTGTTTGGCAGCGGAGAAAGGTTGTTGGGCGGATCGCCGCCACGTTCGAACTGGGTGAAAACAAGGTTCCAGATTTCGCACTCCGGACCATCGTCGGGATGGAAGAAAATCTCGCTGCAAGGACCACAAACTCCATCAGGACCATCCGTCGGAGCTCCCGCGGGCCAGAAGTTGTCGTGTTCCCCCAATCGCTCGATGCGATCCAACGGCAATCCAACTTCCTTGTGCCAGATGTCGGAGGCTTCATCATCATCGAGATAGACGGTCACCGAAAGCCGATCCGGATCGATCCCCATCCACTTTTTATCCGTCAGAAATTCCCATGCCCAGTGAATGGCGTCCTTTTTGAAATAGTCACCAAAACTGAAGTTGCCCAGCATCTCAAAAAAGGTGTGGTGATAGGCAGTGCGACCGACGTTTTCAATGTCGCCCGTACGCAGGCACTTTTGAGAACTGGTTGCACGCGTGAATTCAAGTTCAACGTTGCCAAGAAAGTGATCCTTGAACGGATTCATTCCAGCGGGGGTGAACAGGACTGTGGGGTCCCATTTGGGAACCAGCACGTCGCTGGCGCAGACGGTATGACCTTTGGATTGGTAGAAGTCGAGATACCGTTGGCGAATTTCGTCAGTTTTCATGGGATGGCGATCGGGGATAATTTGGAAGCCAGCAATATATCTTCTTGTCGTTAAGGCTTCCAGACGCAAGCACGCTTACGATCAAAGCAAACCCTCAAACAATTCCACGCTACCTCGAAGCTCATTCCCGGAAGTTGCCGACATCGGGATCGGAACATCGTCTGCGCGAACAAAATCTCCTGCTTCAGTCCAGCCAGGTGTGCCCGTTGCGACGTGGACATTTGCGGTCTGATATCGGTTCGCTGGAAAATCAGAAAGCACAATCACCGGAATCGACTTGAGCCATGCGATCGTTTTCGCATCCAGATGAGACTCAAAAGGTTCATTCGCTCCACTGTCGCAGGCAATCAACAAATCACATTCACGGCGACGGACCACCGAAGTCGTGGAATACTCCAGTCCGTTATGCATGGGACCATCGTCCGTAAAGCGGACTGCATCGGGAAAGCCGCAAAGCGAGGTCAACACGTTGTTGGCCCCGATTCCGTTTCGGTCAGGTCGAAGCGAACCCATCACAAATCGCGTGTGGTTGTTCAATGATCGAACCAGTTGAAACCACTGGTCAGTCAAAACGTCAAAATCAGCTGCGGTGTCATTGGGTTTGCCGATCATGACGCTGCCGTACTCCGCGGCAACAAGCTGCGCAGCCAGTTCGGATTTGGAGTCATCGTCAATCTCGGATCGCAACTGCTGGACGAAGCGGATGGCATCCGTATCAACACGTAGAAACTGGTCGGCCATGCTCGCGGTTTCTGTTTCCTGTTCATCAATCACAATCAGCCGTTTGCGTGGCTTTGACGGACTGCGAACGAAACGCTCAATAAATCTCGGATGTGTCACCATTGGATCGCAGAACCAGAGCACGATCAAGTCGGATCGATTGGCAATTTCGCCAAACGTCGCAGTGACTTTTCCGAATCGCTGAAACGCGGCCATCGATCCGCGGCCGGCGTTGCACCAACCGGTATCGATCCCCGAACAAAATCGATCGGCAACTTTCACGGCAGCCTGTTGAGCTTGCGTAGACAGATTCCCAATGCCTGTGATCAGTGCCAGGTTTGATCTGGTGAGCAGTTCCCGAATTTCAGCAACTTGCGAATCGAACTGTGCTTGCGAAAGCGACGATGCGTTGGCTGTGCGGCTTGCAAACCATTGGGAGCCTCGACTGCAGTTGTTGGCTTCGAGAGGAATCAGCGAATCGGGACTGGCTGTCAAACCATCGCAGAGACAACTGCAGCCCGGACAAACCCGCCGTTGGCTACTCATTGTCGGAAGGATCCTTTTCAGATGGCTTCTTCGATTCCTGTGGCGTTCTGGAAGAACTGCCTTCGGATTGCGCAGGTTTCCAGTCGCCAGCCTTGATTTCCGCCAAACTTTGCTTGGCCTGTTCAACCAGTTGTCGCACTTCAGGGTTGGTCGGCGCCTGACTCATGGAGTCATAGAGTTCGATGATGGAGCCGTAAATTGGCGCCGCTTCTTCGGGTTTCGATTCAGCAGCACTCTTCAGTGCGTAGCGAATGCTTATCAGGTTCGTTTTCGCCTGTCTGATGGCATCCTCGCGAATCTTCAAACGAAAGCTCTTGGCGGCGTCGACACAATCGCGATCACGCTTCGACAGGTCCGGGTTGAGATCGTGAAACCGAACGAAGGCATCCATGCGAATGTTTGCGGCTTCAAAGTTGTCCTTGGCGAGATCCGCAATCTCCATGAATTGGCGTTCGATTTCGGTAAGCTGATCGTCGCCCATAATTTCAGATCGCGCTTGCAGCCTTTTGGAGAGTTGCGAATAGTACTTTGTTGCTTTGCCGAATTCCTCGATTCGCCGCACCGTGCCGATACGTTTGTCGTCAGGATAGGTCTTGATAAATCGCTGTGTTTGCTCCAGAACCAACTGCGGTCGCGCGGACTGAATTTCAGTGTAAAGTTGATCAGCTGAAGGCGTCTTGAATGAATTTCGTAGCATGAAAGTCATCAACAGGATCACTGTCATCAGCATCAACAGTGTCGGTAAAATGCCTTTGCCATATCGGGATTCGATTGGATCATCTTCGGTCGGCTTGGCGGAACTGATTCGCTCCTGTTCGCCAACACGGTTGTAGAAATCCGGGCGACTTTTTCGCCCCGACGATGAGGGAGGACCAGTTCCTGCGTTTTCCTCAACGATCGTTTTGTCGGCTCGTGTTGGAAATACAGGAGAGGAACTGGAGTCACGGCCTGGCTTTCCTGGTTTCGCATGGTCAGTGAAGTGGGCGATCGTCGCCATGTTCTTGTCCAGACTCTGCGTCTGACTTTCTTTATCGTTATTGCGGTGACCCGTTTCAGCTGTCTTGGCTTCACTGTAACTTTTGAGCGCCTCTTCGACGTCTTCCAGTTTGTGATGTAAAGCCAGAGCCGTCGCAATTCGTTTTTGAGGTTTCTTCTCCATCAATTTGGCGATGATCTCTTCGATTTCATCTGGCACTCCTGGAACAACTGATCCAATTTTTGGCGCCGGGACGCGAGTCAAATTCCTGAGTGACTCCTCAATCGAGTTGGCCGAAAAGGGGGGGCGGCCAGACATCAGCGTGTAGAGCACCGCGCCAAGACTATAGAGGTCACTGCGAAACGTCACCGAGTCGCCTTTGGCTTGCTCCGGACTCATGAAGTCCATCGTTCCGAGAATGTTGTCGCCAGTGTTCTGATTGGAGCCAAAACTTTTTGCGATGCCAAAGTCCGTGATCTTCACCGATCTGAAGTCGGTCATCAAAAGATTGCCCGGCTTGAGATCGCGATGGATGATCCCACGATCATGTGCATGTCGCAGCCCCTGGCAGACATCTTTGGCGATATGCAGACATTCACGCCAGTTGAACCGGTACCCTTTTTTCTGCATCTGAAACAGACTGTTGCCCTCGATCAATTCCATCGAGAAGTACAGATTTCCGTCTTCCTGACCGAAGCTGATCAGCTTCACGATGTTCGGATGATCCAGTTGCAGCAACGCCTGAATTTCAGATTCGAATCTGCCGCGAAAGTGATCGTCGTTCGAATAGACCGGTGAAAGGACTTTCACTGCATGGATTTCGCCCGTGTCGATGTGCTTTCCACGGAAGACCGTTCCCATACCGCCACGACCGAGCGTTCCATCGAATTCGTATGGGCCGAGTTTTTTCATTGGGGATTGGCGGAAATTTGAGTAGCAAAGTTGAGACCTGATTGTAAGCGCTATGGACGCCAGGCTCTACTGTTGTATCCAACCCGGAAAATTCCTTTGTTAAAAATGGGCTTTATGACGGATTTTGAAGAAGACCCACGACTCCATCCATCTTCTGTGCCACCAGCAGAATTGCTTGTTGACTGCGATACGCAGCGGACACGTCGAGGCGGCCCTGGTGGACAACATCGAAACAAGACTGAAACCGCTATCGTAATCACCCACCGTGAGACGGGTGTTAGTGGACAGGCGAGTGAGCGTCGCAGCCAGCATGACAATCGCGAAGTTGCATTGTTTCGATTGCGGTTGAATCTGGCTATTGCGGTCCGTGTGGAGAAAGACACCGAAGACGAGGCGCGGCTGCCGAGCGAACTTTGGCGAGGCCGGGTTCTCAGTGGCAAACTCAAAGTCAACGTGAACCATGAGGACTTTCCAGCATTGATGGCAGAAGCTCTGGATTGGGTGTTTGCATTTGAGTTGAACCTGGCATCGGCCGGCAACAAGCTGGGACTCTCGACTTCACAGTTGGTAAAGTTTTTAAAGCTGTCCCCCGAAGCCTGGCAGAACGTCCAGCAAAAACGTCATGATCGTGGCTTGCCAAGATTGAAGTAGGTGGCATCGGTCTCCGGCCTGTGGAAATGCAGATCACAGACCAGAAGCCTGTGCCACTACGCCTAACGTTTATTTAACCACTGTTGGGAGCCAAACTTTTCGTTTTCGATCTCTTGAGCCCGTGACGTTTCAGCGTGGGAAACTTCACCGACAACGAATTCCAGCTCCATTGATTTCGCAAGTCGCACCGCAACGCTATCGGACAGCTTTTCAACATCCACTGCCGAGCCACTGAGTTCCTTCAAGCCCGGAAGTTCGGGCGCCTGTTCTGATTGAGACAACAACAAACTGCCATGTTGAATGATGGCATTCTTGAGCCGACGTTGAGCACTTCCGCCAACTTTGGCACCGTCACAAATAAGGTCGCCAACAGCGCGACGTTGGAAGCAAAGAAACGGATCGCTTTGGGATGCTTTAATTTTTTCGTTGGGTGCTGACTCGAAAAGAGAGGTCTCAATGCCCTGCTCTGCCAGGGAATCGCGAATCGCAACGTGGACTGTGTCATAGAGGTCAGCGTTGGCTTTCGCGATCGAACCTGTGGTGGCGACGCAAAGGCTGTAGGTCAATTCGTCATCGTGAACGATTGCTCCACCACCGGAAGCTCTGCGTACGATCGGACAGCGGGCACTGGCTGCGTGCAGTTCACGGTCCTCAAGTTTTTGGAAATAGCCGAGCGACAGGGTTGCTGGGGCCCAGGCGTAGAAACGAAGCGTCGTTTGGCCAGTTGCGGCGGTTGATTCCAGAATCGCCTGATCAATCGCCATGTTCATCGCGCCCTCTCGCGGCGAGTCAATGATCAGGCGGGCTTTTGAGTTGGAGGAAGGCATTTGATTCAGTCTACTGATTTGTTTGCTGCTCGTACACGCTGTCGGAATCGTGGTTTGTGTTGTTCTGGAAGTGTCGCGTAAGAAAAGCCAGGAGATACAAACGCGTTTTCCACGTGATTTTGTTCAATCGGATCGGCGGGTTTTTGCGGCGGCGCAGAGTTTGACGTTGAAAACTCTCAGGCAAGAACGCTCGTTGACAACTCGGCCTCGAATTCGGATTTTCTGGCTGGGAAACGGGTGCAGCGATGTTAATTTGGCCACTTCGAAATCACCAAAAAGGAATTTGATAAAAGATGCCAGAAACCACCTCTCCTGCCAACGAAGTTTCCATTTCCGACGATGCAATCAAGCAGTCCAAACCTTTTATTGGCCAGTGGAATGGCTTGATCAGCACGACCAATTGGGAAAAGGGAGGGATCATCTCACAGTGGCGATCGTCGCTCAAGGAAGCCAGGGCGTCGGTCAACGAGTACTCCGATGAGGCATGGTGCCAGCTCGTGGGAGGCGTGACGCCTCAGCATGTTGGTCGGCTACGTCGAACGTTTGATCGTTTTGGCAAAGAGTATCAGGACTACGAAGGGCTCTACTGGAGTCACTTCTATGCGTCGCTCGACTGGGACGATGCAGAAATGTGGCTTGAAGGAGCGATCCAGAACAAATGGTCGATTTCACAGATGCGTCATCAACGCTGGGAGACGCTCGGCGGCGATCCGAATGACCAGCCACGAACCAGCGACATTGTCGCAACCGAGTTGGTAGAAGAATCTCAAACGTTGGCCTTGTCAGAACAGAACCGTCAGAACGACAAGAACTATGTCGAAGGGCCCGTTCACGAAGGTCCGGATTTTGGCGACGAAGATGGAGGCTCAAAATCAAAGCCATCCAAAGACGGTGAGGTCGCGACGCTTGCTGAGGGCGAAGAAGTTGAAGAGTTTAAAGCGAAGCCTTTCGAGTCGTTCAAGGATCTGCCGGAAGATGTCCTCGATGCACTCAACGCTTTCAAGATCGCCATCATCACTCACAAGACTGGCGAATGGGAAGACGTTTCCCGCGACGATATGCTTGATTTGCTCGATGCGTTGAAGCAGCTTGTACGAACGACGGTGTAGTGGAGCAGCAGATCAACATGAAGATCGTCGATGCCGATCTGGCCAAAGCAGAAGGAGCAGTCAAAGCCGGCAAGTTTTCCGATTCTGTGAAATCGTATTCGCGTTGCATCAGCTTCATGATGGATTCACTTCGAGGCGGTGCTTAAAAACTCACTCCAAATCTGAACTGGGTTAACAATGTCCAATGTCATCAGTTCGTTTAATCAGCTTGTAGAACTGGTTCAGAAGCATGGCGGTGGTCGCAATCCAGTGACCGGCCAAACACTGGAGACGCCACAAATCGCTGATGATCTAAATCCGCCCGCTTCGAAAACGGCTGTGCAAGATTTGGAACAACACGTTGGCTTAACTTTGGCTGAAGACTTACGGC
>CAYUNP010000069.1:0-4303 GCA_964446085.1 uncultured Pirellulaceae bacterium | reverse complement strand
GATTTGGCACCAACAGACAAAGGCACATCAGGCCAGGTTTTCACTTTGGGAGCTGCTGGTTTTGCACACTGTGTCATCGCACCGAGCTTGAATGACTTTCTCCTGCTTACAATCGAAAAGCTAACCGCTGCACCCGATTTCTTTTTCGAGTACGAATCGTGTTCGCAATGATTAACCAGGCAGTGCTTCAGTAACTTCCTGCGGTTGGCCGAATAGTCGCAGTTGATACACGTCGGGATCGCATAGAATCAGGGTTCACTTGGTTGTTCGCATTGAAAAGGTTCCCCGTGGATTCTTCTTCTGAGTCAAACGACATTGATCCGGTGGCCATCATCTGGAAAATCATTGGTGTCCATGGAACGGTGAGTCAGCGTCTGTACGTGACCGTTGGTTTTGGTTTGATGCTATTCAAGTACCTGGTGGAAATGCTGACGGTACGTGCCTTTACAGGGCTGTTTTTCTCGCCGATTCAGTTTTGCATCCCGTCGATTGCTCTGCGTGAGCCGATTTTCAACGCCGCACCAGCGTGGCTGCCATGGGCGATGGCACTCTGGAGCATTCCTTTTCTGTGGATTGCTGTGTCGATGACCTGTCGCCGCGCGGTTGATGCGGGAAGATCACCCTGGGCTTGCGTATGGATCTTTCTGCCGGTCGTCAATCTGATGGCGATGTTGTTTTTTGCTTTGCATCCCAGCGACAGGAACCTTGTCGCCCGGAAAGAGATTGAACAAAGGACGGGTGTCGTTTTGGATGACCCTCAGGAAGTCACCAGTAAAATCTTCGCGGCATGTGCGGGCCTGTTTGTTGGAACTCTGTTTTCACTGTGCCTTGTGCTGATCAGCATCTACACGATGCACAACTATGGCGGTTCGCTATTTATTGGAATGCCGTTTGTGGCCGGTGCCGCAGCAGCTTTCGTTTTCAATCAGCCCACCCTGAAAGGAGCCTGGTCGAGCTGCCTGATTGGCGCACTGTGCGTGATTCTGGGGGAAGCAGTGCTGTTGGTTTTTGCTTTCGAGGGCGTTATCTGTCTGGTGATGGCAGCACCTTTAATGATCCCTGTCGGTGGGCTTGGAGGGTTGCTGGGCTATTTTTTGGCGAGCACGATTTTGAATCAGAGCCGCATGATGCTGGGCAGCGTTGCCCTGGTGATGCCGCTGCTAAACGTTATCGAAGTTCAACTCAAATCCTACAAGGAATATGTCGTCGAATCTTCGGTCGTGATCGACGCCAGCCCGGACGAAGTTTGGGAGAACGTGATTGATTTTCCGGATATTGAGACTCCCGCTGCCTGGTATTTTCGCCTCGGAGTCGCTTCGCCGCTGCGTGCCAATATCTATGGCAGCGGTGTGGGGGCGGTTCGTCATTGCGAATTCACGACAGGAAGTTTCATTGAACCGATCACCGTCTGGGAGCAGCCGAATCGTCTGGCCTTTGACGTTGTCGATCAACCTGATCCACTTGTTGAGTTGACTCCTTATGCATCGATTCATCCGCCTCACTTGCAGCATTCATTCCTCAGTCGCCGCGGCGAGTTTGAGCTTGTTCAGTTGTCTGACGGAAAAACGAAACTGATTGGCCGCACGTGGTATTCACTCGACATGGGGCCGCGAATTTACTGGCGTATCTGGACGGATGAAATTATTCACCGGGTTCATTTGAGAGTGTTGGATCACATTCGAGAAACAACAGAAGCTCACTGATCCAGCTCCAGGCTTCTCCACATGTACCAGCTGGCAATCGAAGCGTAGGGTCGCCAGGGCTCAGCGATTTCTTCCATCTCTGTTTTGTCAGGAAGTTCATCTAGCCCATACACGTTTCGTACCGCCGTCTTGATGCCCAGATCGTCGACCGGAAGAATATCCAGTCGTGCGAGTGAAAAGATCAAAAACATCTGAGCCGTCCAGCGACCGATACCTTTGACCTGGATGAGCGATTCAATGATGGCCTCGTCATCGAGTTTGTTGATTTTTGAAAGATCCACATCCCCATCGACAACATGTTGGGCCAGCGATTGCGTGTAGGTTGCTTTTTGGCGTGACAAACCAATCGCGCGAAGTTCGTCGATGGAAAAGTTGAGGATTGTTTCAGGGCAATATGGTTTGCCGCGTTGCGGTTCCGTTTTGCGACTCTCCCTGATGGCTTCTTCCAGGCGACCACGAATCGAAGCCGCGGCTTTGGTTGAGATTTGCTGTGATACGATCGAGCGAACCAGTGTGCCGAATCGATCCCGTTTCGCTTTCGCAGTAAATGGTCCGACCGCTTTGATGATGGCCGCCAGTTTGGGGTCGCATTTGCGCAGGTGCAGCCTGGCGGATTTTATATGTTGGGCCGAAAAGGACATGCGATCTCTGTAGAAAGTGTTGGGCTTGTAGGTTTAATCACAACCCGCAGCGTGAGCAAGGGATGACGCGGGAACCGGATCCCTCGCTGACGCATCGGGTTGTGATTTCGGTATGCCAACCTCAACCGTCGACGAACTACAGCTGATTTCTCGCTGACGCATCAGTATATGATTTTGGTTTGCTTTGCGTGACGATTTGACAACAGGCATGTCGGGCGTGGCAAGTTCCGAATATCATAGAGTCATGTGGCAGCTTGAACGAACTGATATTGAACAACGAAAAAAGATTTTGGCTCAGGGTCGATCCGGATTCGCACGCGCTCAAGGCGAGCGAGTCGTGTCGTTTCTGGAACTGGTTCGGGAAAAGAACGGTTTCTTTCGAGATCGATTCAGGGAAATCGGTGCTGTTTCGAAGGTGGCTCAGTTTGCAAACCTGCCGCTGCTCAACAAGCCAGAATTGATTGGCGAAAACGGCTATGCGGCCAATCTGACTTTTGAGCCCAACGAATACAGTCGTTTCCATCGCACCTCGGGGACAACTGGCAGGCCGCTTGCCGTCGTGGATACGTCTGACGACTGGCAGTGGTGGATGGAAGCCTGGCAATACGTGTTGGACTCGGGAAGTATTTCAACAGACGACTGCGTGTTGATGGCGTTCAGCTTTGGACCGTTTGTTGGGTTTTGGTCAGCATTCGACGCAGCGGTTGAACGAGGATGTCTCGTGATTCCTACGGGAGCACTCAACACGGAAGCTCGCCTCGATCTGATTCAGTCTTCAAAGGCCACGGTTCTGTTTTGTACGCCCAGCTACGCACTGCATATGGCTCAGGTTGCTGAGGGTGCGGCCATCGATCTGGCGGCGACAGCGGTTGAGCGAATTGTTGTCGCGGGTGAACCCGGTGGTTCGGTGCCCGAGATCAGAAGCCGTATCGAAGCGAAATGGGGAGCGACGGTTGTTGATCACGCGGGCGCGACCGAAGTCGGGCCATGGGGATTTGCGGACTCCGCTGGAACCGGCCTGTTTGTCAATGAGTCTCAATTCTATCCGGAGTTTTTGGATGTCGATTCAAACGAACTTCTGGAAGCGAATTCGACATTGAGTGAAGGGAAGGTTTGCAAGCTGGTGTTGTCCACCATTGGGCGGCTTGGTTGTCCAGTGATTCGTTATGTGACGGGTGATCTTGTTCGGCCGACCTGGAAACAGGATTCTCCGTTTGTGTTTCTCGAAGGCGGAGTTTTGGGTCGCGCTGATGACATGATGATCATTCGGGGCGTGAACGTATTTCCAACGGCGGTCGAAAAGATCCTGCGTGGGTTTGAGGAAGTCGATGAATTTCAGTTGATTGCGTGGCGTGATGGTCAGATGGATCAGCTGAAAATTCGCATTGAAGATCGGTTGAATGATTCGCAGCGGGTTGCGAACGAAATTCAGCTGCGGTTGGGTTTGCGGGTTGAGGTCGAAGTCGTCGAAGCGGGCTCGTTGCCCCGTTTTGAAATGAAGGGCAAAAGGTTTTTGGACCAGCGATGATGTTGCACCCCGTAGAACTTGAAAAAACCGAAGATCGCGTTTTGGTGATCGTCTGGAATGATGATGTCCGACACGAGATCCCGTTTCAGGCGCTGCGCAAGGGTTGTCACTGTGCTCATTGCAACGAAGAGCGAATCAATCCGAAGCCCGTGCCGCCTTCGAATCAGTTGAACGTTTTGTCTGCTGCGGAAGCTCGTCCGCTAGACATCGAAGTCATGCACCCTGTTGGGAATTACGCTTACAACATTCATTTCTCCGACGGTCACCAGGCGGGCATCTATACGTTTGATTTGCTGCGCGAAATCGGCGATGCGGCTGACGAACATCGCAGGCAGAAAACTTCCTAGCGTGTCGAAGTGTGAGCGTTCATCCCCGTTTTGTGCCGTCATATGCAACTCATCTGGTCATGAACTGAATATAGCCCATAAAGG
>CAYUNP010000068.1:0-24377 GCA_964446085.1 uncultured Pirellulaceae bacterium | reverse complement strand
CTGTTCTTCGGTTTTGGCATTCCAACCAGGACAGCCACCCTCCACAAGCAGAATCCAGCCAGCTACCAACAGCACCACGCCGACCAGTTTGAAATGCTGTATCCACGCGATGCCTGTCAGCGATGCGGCGTAGATGCTGCCAGAAAACATGATGGTTCCCAACAGAAAACTCTGCGCCGACATCTTCAACAGTCGTCCGGGACGAAGTACCATCAGGACGCCGACCAGAACAATTGCCAACGCATGAACGAACTGAAACAGAATCGCTCTTCCGGTATCGATGGCGAAATCAGATGCTGCTTGAGTCGGACCGCGCCCGGAGTACTGGTTGGCGATCTCCTGAAAATCAAAAGCGCCGAGCACGACGGCCAACGCCGCAACCAGTGATCCAATCTTGATCCAGTTGTTTTCAATTCGCATGTCGCGTTTTTCCCGTGCCAAAGTTTGTGCATCAATGTATCAAAAACTGGCCGACGGTTAGGTAACTTGTGACACTCGTAACAATTGTTGAATGTTAAGTTTTCATTGCAATTGCGTCACACGATTCGCGACGAGTGATTACTGAATTCCAGTTACCACAGTCGTTTGAATTTCCATTTGGCTTTTCAAAGAAGTGTGTATCGCTTCGGATCAAACCAAAGTGTCGAATTCACAAGAGAAAGCGCGTCATTCGACTGTGTCGGGCAGCACAATCGTTAAACGCGGCTATGGTGAGGTTTTCAGATGGCTTTGTGCAATCAACGACAGTTCGCAATGGCTGATTCACCAGGAATGGGTGGATGAAATCAGGTTTTAGAGTACATTTAAACTACGTTTTATCGCTGATTGATTTGTACTTTATACGTTGGTTTATATGAATACTTCACTCTATCGACGTTCAGGTTTCACGCTCGTTGAACTGCTGGTCGTTATTGCCATTATTGGAATTCTGATTGGTATGCTTCTTCCTGCTGTTCAGCAGGTGCGAGAAGCGGCACGCCGGACGGCTTGCAAGAACAACCTGCGTCAACTCGCTTTGGCACTGCACAACTACGAGAGTGGATTGATGCAGTTCCCTCCTGGCTACGCTTTCGTCAACGGCACCGATTTCGCATCGACTGGTAATCCGGTTGAAGATCCATCGGCCAACCATCTTGGTCAAGCTTGGGGCGCGTTCATTCTTCCACAGATGGAACAGGGAAACCTTCATCAGCAAATCAACTTCAGACTTTCCGGTTTCGATGTCGCAAATCTGGAAGCCAGAGAGACACCAATTCAAACATTTCTTTGTCCAACCGATGTCTGGTCGATTGGCAATTTTGTTGTAAGAGACGAATCAGCAACGCCCGTCGAAAGATATGCCGCAGCAAGCTACTGTGCGAACTGGGGGCCAGCTTCCAGTGACGATAACCTGGACGCAACTCCGGATGCCGCTGGGGGGCCTTTCTTCCGCAACAGTAGAACACGATTCTCCAATATTACAGACGGTACTTCTTCAACGATCGCATTGGGAGAAAGAACCAACGGACCAATTCTTGATGAGGACGGTCAGCCGATTGGCCTTCCTCCTCATCCGAATTTTGAGAACGTTTGGTTCGGAGCGATTCGTGACATTGATACTCCCGACGATGACCATGGTCACATGGTTTTGTTTGATGGTCAGTTCGGACCGAATCAGGCGCGTGGCGCTGGTGCGGACCGCGGAGTGTCAGCTCCCCATGCAGGGTTGGCTCAGTTTGCCTACTTGGATGGATCGGTTCACACGATTAACGAAAATATCAGCATCGACATCTACCGCGCTCTCTTGACGATGAGTGGTGGCGAAGTTGTTGGAAATTTCTAGGCATTGCTTTTTCAAGTTACGGTACCTGTTTTGAATGCCAGGAATCTGATTCTGATTTCGTTTGTGCTGGTTGTCGGCGTTGCTGGCTGGTTTGGGTGGAATGCCTACGCAAACCGGGCCGTCTACACCGGCCACCATGATCACGGCGTCGAAAGTCATGATCATGCACACACGCATGGTGAAGGTGTCGATCACGGGCATGAGCATCCCTCAATGCCTGACGTCGGGACGCACGCTCATTCGCATCGACACAATCGTCACGAGCACGATTCTGTTGAGATTCCTGGCCAGGAACGACTGACAGAAATCGGGCACAGCCATGACGCCGGTCAGACGACTCGTTTTTGGGCCAGGGTCGAGGTTGAAGATGGTTCCTTCAAACTGGAATTCTTCGAAAGTGTGGGCAGCGAAGTTAATCCGACTGCTCCTGGCGAGACCATGCTGACCGCACTGATCTTTAACGGCAGCGAGCTTGAGAATCGAGCGAAGTTCAAGAGTTCCAACGGTATCTATGTGGCGCCGCAGCCAGATGGCTTTCACTTTTTGCCGACCCATATCTTCAAGATCGAAGGTCTTGAATTCGACGGTCAAAAACTCGACGCTGCGATTCCGTTGAGTCAGTAGTGCAGCGGGTGACTCTGCAGTTGCTGATTTTGACCTGGATAACGGCCAAAAATCTCGCCTTTGGTTGTCTGCCAACGGGCCCTGCAATTTCGCCCCTTGGTGCAAAGCTGCCGCGGAATTCTGTATGGTAAAGAGCACCGCATTCTTTCAGTTCAGCTTTGACGCCCGATAATTCCTGTTCTCTCTCGGGTTGCAGAGGTGTCGAAGCAGTCAGGAATGAATTGTGGTTGTTGTTTTTGCATTTGGTCGGAAATGAAAGTAGATGAGCAATAGCGAAGAATTTGAGCTGGGGAATATCCGAACTCAGTGGAGTCTGGTGCAGCGTGCACATCTGGATGATCAATCAGGATTGCAGGCGATGCATACTTTGGTGATGCGCTATGCTCCTGCGATCGCCCGATTCGTTCGCATTGTTGTTCGTGATGAAAGCCTCGCCGAGGAACTGGCTCAGGAAGCGATGGTTCGACTTTTGAAAGGAGATTTTGCTGGCGCGGATCCGCGGCGCGGTCGATTTCGGGATTTGTTGAAAACGGCTATTCGGAACATGGCAAGAAACTACTGGGCAAAAGAAAATCGCCGAAAGTCCGCTGACATTGATCCTGATTTGGTTGAAATGGAGGACGACAGTGGACTCGATCGAAAGTGGAGTCAGGAATGGCGAGAGAGAACGATGGTGCTGGCCTGGCAAAAGCTGGAGTCGTTTTCAACAGAAAAAAAGAATGACTATTATCGGGTTCTCAAAGTTCGTTCGCAGTTTCCAGACGACTCATCGGTTTCTCTGGCTGAACATCTTTCAAACAAGTATGGCAAGGAAGTAAAGCCTGATTCGCTACGGCAACAGTTGAAACGTGCTCGAACCAAATTTGTGGAATTTTTGCTGATGGAAATTGCTGAAGGTCTAAGCGAACCTTCCCCCGAATTGATTCATGACGAGTTGATTGCTTTGGACCTCTATTTGAGTGTCAAGGATTCGCTACCCAGCCAATACTTGCTGTCCTGAACGCCATTGACTGGTTGGTTTTCTCGCCGGTACGCTGTGCCTAGAAATTTGTGTCGCCTGAGACATTGAATGCGGCCCAAAAGTAAGGATGGGCTGCACCGTTTTTCTGCCGACGCTTTTCTATTTGTTCTTTTTGTGCCAGTTGGAGAGAGCGTCTTACGTTTTTTGATTTGGCAAGGGTCCGGAAAAATCCACTGGTGACGTCAACGGTTTGTTCATCCGCAATGGGCCACAAAGTTGTAACCACGCATTGGACGCCCGCTGCGTGAAAAGCACTTCTCATTCCGATCACACCGGCAGTCGGTTCCAGTGTTCCTACTCCTGTTTGACAAGCACTCAAGACGGCCAGTTTGGAGTGCTCCAAATCCGTTTGTGCAATTTCCAGTCCAGTGAGGACTCCGTCGTTTTCCAGGTCTGCGATCGACGTGTGCAAGTTTCCGTTGGTCAACACCAGGCCGCATTTCAAAAGGGGAGCCTTTTTCAGTTCGAGTCTTCCCGCAGCGTTCATCCGTCTGCCCCGTCGTTTGATACCAGCAAGGGATATGTTTCCGTATTGGTCCAGGTAGTAACCATGCGTGCTCATGACGAGTATGCTGGGGCTGTGCAGGTTTTTGAATTTGGATTCGACCGCGTCTTTTCCGGTGTAGACCTTTGGCAACTGATCAAATTGCTTAATCCACCTGTCGATAAGGCTTGCCTCTTTGGCTGAATATTCCAGTTGTTCAAACGACCCCAACGCGAGGCCCCCTCTTTGATTTGATTTGTCTGTTGGTTTCTTTTTGGCAGGTCCAAAATCGGGGTCTGCAAACACGACAGGTCCAGATTCCGGAGTTTTCCCCGACTTGCGAACAAGATCCCGACCACTCAGTTCCAGCTGAATCTGATATTTCTCGATTGCGTATTTGCCGTCGGGGTTAAGCATTGCTGACCATGGCAACAGCCACAATGTTTGATCCGGAGAGAGGATGACCGTCGTCGCATCGCCGAATTTGGAACGAATCGGCTCCCAAATCTTCTCAGTGGCATCTTTAAGCAATGGTTGAACTGCGTTGAACGCCCCCATCTCATCCGTGTTGGCTTTTTTTGCGGTGTCCAAAATCGCTTTTTTGAGGGCGATTACCGATTCATCAATTTCATCCAGAATGCCAAGTTGGACGATCGTCGTCTTTCCTTTTTTGTCCAGAATCCACGCCGCGTATTTTTCGTCAGCCTCGTTCTCCTCAATGTATCGAATGATATCGACATAGACGCCATTCTCTGGAAGAACTTTGGTGATTTCCGTCAGCTTGACATATGGCCGATTGACAAATGTTTCGCGTTTGGACAGGTCGTTTACCGCCCCAGCTTGCATCGCCTGGGTTTCCTGAACGATCCCCTTTCCATTGATCAACCACTGGATTGATTTTTGACAGACTTCCTGACTTTCCTTGTTGTCGATCGCAAAGACGATGGCGTTAAAAAAATCCCAGCCGGCTTTGTTTGACAGGAATTCGTTCTGTTTCAGTGGGGCGATATTCCAAAGGTCCCGACGCAGTTCTATTCTCAGAGACTTGATGATCGAATCGTAACGCTTGAGTGCCACTTCGGCGCCCATTCTTCCTTCGCTTTCCAGCCGCAGAACGAGGTCACCTTCAATGGTCTCAATGCTGTCCATGATGTCCGGGAAGTTCGATTTCGCGTGGGCAATTAGCTGGTTCAAGCTATCGATTTCTTCCTGATTTCCGGAGTCAAGCTTTAAATACTTCAGCTTCAAAAGCGTCTTTGCTTCATAGGATTTAATGACGTCGCGATTGGCCTCGCCGTTAACTTTGATGGCTTCTTCGTCGTGGAGTCGTTGGAGCAGTTCGGTATAGAGTGCGATTGCTACTTTGAGATCAAGTTCTTCGTAGCAAGATGCAATGTAGTCCTTGACCCCCAGTGTTTTCAGGTCAAATTCTCCAAAACCTTTTGAGTAAGAATCTTCGACAATGCTATAGAAACGTAAAGCGTCCTTGTATTCCTCATGCATGTACATGGTGTGTGCGACAAGGATAAAGCACTGGGCTGAACGGGGGTGGTCAGAACCAAGGATTGGTTCATAAATGTTGAATGCAGCCTTTGCACTCCGTGCAGATTTTGAGAATTCTCGCTGTTCAAAATATAGAAAGGCAAGATCGGTGTAGGCATCGCCAGTTTTCTCAGCTTTGTTGCCGTACAGGTTGATGGTCATCTCGAGTATGGTTTCGTAAAGCTCTCCACTCGTTGAATACGCTTTGGCCCTGTCAGAGACCGTGGCTGCAGTCAAATGTGCTGCTCGCGTGATCGGGTGAAGGTCACCATAGAGGCTGCGAATCTCTTTCGCAAAATCAAGTGCTTCCCGCAACTGATTTTTGGTGACTCGTGAGTTAATGCCGTACTTCAGGATTGCTGGTTCGTTTTCTATGATCTGGTCGCCTCGTTTTTTCTTTTCATCCGATATGGAAGCAAGTGAAAGGTGGCGATCCCGCGACACCCATCCAACGGTTTTTGTTTTTGGATCAACCGCTTTCACCCAGCGATCTTTCCTCTCGAGTCCATAGATTCGAGTGCCTCGCGGAACAGCAGAGATGACGGATGTACCATTAATGGCATCAACGAACTGGGCGTTGTCAGATTTAACCACAAACGTCTGAGCGAACGCCGTGACTGGAAGGAAGCTCAATAGCGAAAAACAGATCAGTGTTTTGATGTTGGTCATTTGTTTGCACCCAGAATTTGTTTGCCACGCTGACGCAAAACGTCAACTTTGAATTTCGTGAAATTCGTGACAAACAGAAGACGTCTGTGGCTTCTGTTTGTCACACAGAATTGAACCTGATCCGCATGCGGGCGAGTGTGGCTGATACAGCTCGCGCCGCTTTCGCGGAATGGATTGCCTAGTTTGAGGCAGAGTAGTAAGTGATCGTGACTGCCATGATCGGAGTTGGATCAGGCGTCATTTTTTGTCGCTTGATCGCATTCTTTTTCTTTTCTCCCTGGACAATGAGGCCGCGAGTGGCGAGCTCTCCCGCATTGGGTCTTCGCATCTGTTGCTTGAGCGAACCCAGATTCGCAGGTTTCTTTTTGGGTTGTGCGCCCCGCATCATGGCCAGCATGTCTTCGTCGGTTTCATCGACCAGATCAGGTTCTTCCGGAGAACGTTTGGTGTCCGCAAAAGAGGCTTCCTGAAAAACGGCAAGGTGTATTTGGCCAACATGTCGACCGTAGTCCATTTCCCGCTTGGCAGATTCTTCACGCGTGAGAACTTTGAATTGCTCCATTTCGTTGTTCTGGGGAAGCTGATATCCGCGTACGCGAACCTGCCTGGTTTGATCGGAAAGAAGCCATTTGGCACAATCGATATCGCGTGCAGTTTGACGGAACAGTGTGTTTTCGCCGTTAACTTTCAAAACCGCAGCAACTCTTTTGGTCATCTGTTCCCCTCGTATCAGAAGGAATTCGACTTTCTGGTTCGTTTTCGGTTCTGGCAAGAATGCTCGACCGTCTTTGATTTGGATCGGCATCTTTTGATCATCGTACAGGGCGATCAATCGGACAGGAGCCGCAGGGTCAAACAGTGGAAACGGGACCCTCTCTTCCTTGACCAGTGCCGATTTTTTAACGGCCGCCTTGCTCTTTACTTTGTCGACCTGTTCCCGAGTGAGCTTGTTGGCTTTGGTACGCGTTTGAGTGCCCGGCTGGCCTTGATTGGACGGCGGTTGTTGTGGACTCGGCTGGCTGGGTTTCGGCTTACGCATCTCGTTCATGAGATTTTGAGTTAATCCTTTGATCAGCGTGGCATCGATTCCAGCACGCATTACAAAACTCTCGCCCAATTCAGATGCAGTGTTGGCGTCCAGTTCAGCCTGAAATACTTCGCAAGCTGGTTCCATCGGACCGCCATCGTTTTTGAAACAAAGGATGCCAACGGTGACTGTCTCGCCGTCTTTATGCAGTTGCACGACGCCAGTCAGAAACGCATCTGGTTTCATTCGTTTTTCGCCCCAGGCGATTTCCAGCTCCTTGTCAAAACAGATTTGACGTCCTTCTTGCGTCAGGTGGTTGGCTCCTTTAATGCCCAGCATTTGATCGCTTGCATGTTTGACAACATTAAGTTGTTTGGATTCGTCAAAAGGATTGGCCAGAATCAAACCGCACTCGATTCGGTCTGCAAGCAATGAGTTGATGGGCCCGGCGCTGTCGCTCAATTTCTCGTTAGGCTTCTTCGTTCTGAATTTCAGTACACCAACGGTCTTGATGCCATTTTTGTTGCAATACTCGATGACTGAAGGCAGTTGATTCTTCAGTTGTTCCCGAATCGATTGTGCATCACTGGTGGTGGATGTCAGAGTCATCAGCAGCGCGGCTATCAGCCAGGCTGGCAGTTTTGAGTAGCTGAAGGTGTGTTTGAGGTATTTCATGGTTATGGTCCTTTGCTCGAATGAATTTTCTGGCGACTGAAGTTAGTCAGAGGGTTAGAAATGGACGCCGCAAAGAAGTCTCTGCGGCGTCCAGAGCCGTGCGTTACTCACGCGTCATGGTGGTAGCCAGGTCGCACAAGTAAGCTGCTCGCCAATACGAGCTGAGTGCATTCAGTTTGTCGTTGTCATCTCCTTCGCGAAGCGAGTTTGCGAGTTGGAAATTGACTTTGACGCTATCGGGAATGAAACCCTGTTTCTCATTCAGATTTCCTGCTTCTTCCAACGCTCTTTGACGAGCTCGCTGGAGCATGACACCAATCACTTTTTTGTTCTTGATGCTGACTGAACCGTCCTGAGCCAACTTGGCTTGCAGGCTGTAATATTTGTTAACAATTCCAGCACTGACGATGTAGGCTTCGGAACCGGATCCGAGTTTGAACAGAGCAGTTTCCAGTTTGTTTTTCGTGTTGAACAAGGTGTAGGAATACTCGGAGTAGTTTGCCAGCGAGCGAGCAAAAGGGTACATGGTGTCATTGAACGAAATCGTTTCCTGCATGTTGGCAAAGCTGACACCCGCCGCTTTAGCCTGCTCCTGTGTAATCAGGGCATCAAAGTAGCTAAGGCATGAAGTACCTGCTGACGCGTATGCCTTTGCGAGTGCATCGAACTTGGTCGCGTCGATTTCTACTTCCTTGCCAAGGCTGGAGTCGATGGAAAGCCAGTCTTCTGCATACTCAGCACTTACGGCAGCCATTTCGTAGTACAGGCAGGAGAAAACAAATTTGAAAGTCAATTGTTGAAGCACAGCTTCTTCGTTGCCATCAGCTTTTATTTTTTCCAGGTTTTTGAGCAGCGTCGAAAACTCGAAGTTGGCTTCCTTTGCCATTTGGTAAAACGCCGCGCCTTGAGCGTATTGGTTCATGTTGTTGATGGCGTCGATTCGTCCGCCCAAACGTTTGTTTTGCAAACTGCCACGGACCTGCAGTTGAAACGCTTTGAGTTTCGTCAACGTTGAACGGCTTACACGAGTAAGGTGCTTGTCCAGTGCTGTTGGGTCTCCATCGGAGAAGGCTGGGAGAACTTCGATCATTGCTTCCAGGGCCCGCGCGATGGAATCGCATTCCATGTATCGGTAATAAGCAGCAACAGCGAGGCTGCTGTTTTGGAATTCTTTGGCATCGATGAAAGACTTGTCGAGTTTGGCCAGCATCGTGTCAAGCATCTGTTTTACCAGTTCGTTCTGCTTTGCATCCGCAAAGATCTTGGCGATTCGTTCTTCGAGCTCGCTTTGAGTTCTCAAACTCCAGCCTTCGACTTTTGTGCGAAGCGAAGTCGAAAGGTCCATGTCCGACTCAGAAACGGCTTGAGGTCGTTTCAAACGAATGCCAGTCATGAATTCGTAAGCTTCGTAGATATCGCGAATCTCTTTTGCTTCCATGTCGAGGTCATTCGCACGGGCGTTGAGGTCGACGACTTCGTTGGTTTCGTAGTCCAGTGATGAACGACAGCCGACCGGATAGCCAAATCGCTTGATTCCCGTTTTCTGAGCGCCTTCCATCTTCTGTGGAATTCCACCAACGGTTCCGGCGGTTCCGTCGGGATTGATGGTGCCGGTCATCGTGGTATTTGGTTTGACTTTGTCGCCGCGAATCGATGCCAACATCGCAACGGTAGTCAGCATTCCGGCTGATGGACCATCGATGTGTCCGCCGACTTTCACAAGAAACTCGTGATCAATTATCGTAGAGTCGTTTACTCTTGCGGCGTTGAATGCAGCGATCCAGGTGGCTGTGCGCCACATGTCACCCGTTCCGTTGTAGAACTCTTCCATCACTCCAACGGACGCGGTGTTTGAGTAGTTTGGGAAGACCCTGATCGACACGGGAGCAGTGCCACCGGTATACCCTTTGGGGCCTTTCGAAAACCAAACTGCGTTGACTTTTACTTCCCGGTTTCCTCTGGGAGCATCTTCCTTGGCGACGGTGTTGGTTTCTTGAGCTTCTACCTGATGGGCAACGATTGGGAAAACCGGCTGTAAAAAAAGCAGTACTGCCAGTTTCGTAAAAAACTTGGTTTTCATTGTCATATCTCCAGAATTTGAGTTGGTTTCGGGAACCTGGTGACTGACAGTCAACCCGAGCATTTTCGGGAGATTTGGCGAGCAGTATCGACCTCGGTTCTCTCATTGGAGGCAGTACAGATTGGTCGCCGCGCTGTGACAGCAAAAAATTGAAATTCTTTGAATTTGAGATCCATCCCGCTTTTTAAGCAAAGATATACTTGGGGCGAGAACAAAGATGGGATGACGATGAAAAGCGAAAATTCTTCCGAAGAGAAGCCTGGCCGGAGACCGGAGTCGCCGGTCGCTGTTGAGTCCAATTTTGCGCCTGGCATGCCTCTGCCCGCAGGGCTGAAAAGCCTGGATACGACGAAATCCGGGGGCGACGAGAGCACTGCTGAATCGATCGCGATGGACGATGGGCCGGTAAAGCTTCCTGAAATTGAAGGCTATGAGTCGATTCGGGAGTTGGGCCGCGGAGGAATGGGCCAGGTTATTCTCGCCAAAGAAATTTCTCTTGAGCGAAATGTCGCCATTAAAGTTGTCTCACAGAACGTAAGTGGGTCGACTGCATTGCGAGATCGGTTCCATGCTGAAGTCAAAGTTCTTGCATCGCTTAGGCACCCAAATATTTCACAGTTGCTGACGGCTGGAACCAGTAACGGGTATCCCTTTTTTGTCATGGAGTACATCGATGGTACCACGCTTGAAAATCATGCGAAGAAGCCGATGGATTCCAGATCTTCAGCTGAAATGATGTTGAAGGTTTGCGATGCAGTTCAATACTGTCATGATGAGAAAGTTCTTCATCGCGACTTAAAGCTTTCGAACATTCTGCTCACAAAGGAACTGGAACCGAAAATCGCAGATTTTGGATTGGCGAAAGTTGTTGGTGGAAACGATTCAGCAACCAAAACAGGTGAGATTCTTGGAACGCCTGGATACATGTCTCCGGAACAGGCTGGTGGTGTCGTCAAGAACATGGACGAGACCTGTGACGTCTACGGGTTGGGAGCTGTCCTGTATCGTATGCTAACCGGACGACCGCCTTTTGTTTCTCCAGAGCCATTTCAAACCGTGATGATGGTGATGATCGACGACCCGATTCCACCACGCAAAATCGTGCCATCAATTCCTCGAGACCTCGAAACGATTTGCTTGAAATGTCTGTCGAAGAAAACGACTTCCCGATACCAGTCTGCGAATGAAATGCGCGAAGACCTGGACAGATTTTTGTCTGGTCGACCGATCAAAGCCAGACCGACCGGGCTGGCAGTGAGAGCCGGTAAATGGGTTCGAAGAAATCCAACTGTTTCTGTCGCCTCAGCAATCATTTTGGTGGCGACGTTTCTGGGAGTCCTGGGACTCGCAAGTTACAACCGGGCACTGTCAGTTGAGCTTGATCGTTCGCAACGACTGGCCAAGTCGGGCAGTGATTTTGCCAACTGGATCACGGGCACTCACCTGAGTGACATCGCCGAGATTGCCGGAACGACGAATTCCCGAACGGACCTGGTTAACAAGGCGAAGAATTACCTGGAGGTGAGCCTGAAAGATATGCCGGCCGATCCAAAATACATTTGGCGGTTGGGCAATACGTATCAACAACTGGGTGAAAACATCGGAGGCATCCGGGCTAACTCGGTTCTGGATTTGCCGGAAGCAAGAGGTGCAATGAAACGCGCTATTGAACTGTATGATCAGGCGATCCAGTCGACTCAAAAACGAGACACGCCTTTGGCTTTGAAAATAGAGACGCTACTTGGTCTTTCTGATATTGAAGCAAACCTTGGAAACAGTAAGGAATGTCTGTCCCGCTTGAAAGAAGCAGAAACTTCAATTGGAGAATTGAGCCCAGCGAGCGAATATGCTGGTTATTTGAAGATGTTGGCGGAGATACGTCAGGTTGACTTTTTGATGTTGGCGAATGAACACCCAAAAGCAATTGTTAAGCTGGAGGAGCTCAATGAAACGTTGCCGAATTTGAAATCGTTTCGTTCAGGTGATTTGAAAGACAAGGAAATCCTGATCGAGATAAAACTCGGTGCCTGCCATGGGGCTACGGGGGATTTCAAGCGAGCGGAAGCATGCAATCAAATTGCCTGTGGCTTGGCCCGTGAACGAATTATGAACGAAAAAACAAATGTGTATTATCAGATCAGCCTTGCTGATTGTCTGGTGCACCTGGCTGATTCGATCATCTCTCAAGAACGATTTGAAGAAGCACTGAGCGTCTATCAGGAAGCAACGGGAATTACCGAGAAGCTTGTGCACCAGAACCCAACCGGTGTCGACGGAAGAATCGCGCACGGTGAAAAACTGTCGCGAGTGGCAACAACATTGCAAACGATGGGGCGATATGAAGAGGCGGAGAAAGTGTACGTCACCGCAGCAAACATGATGCGAAATCTGCTGGAGGATGGATGCGAAGACAATTCCATCAATCAAAATCTTTTGATCTACCTGCAATCGCTGGCTTCCGCCAGTTTTCTTCAAGGGAAATATGAACGATCAAGAACTTTCTTCGACGAACACGAAGAGCTGTGTAAAGCCGGTTTGAAAGACGTCCCGGATTCCATTTTTTTGATTAATCAACTGGCTGAAAACTCCCTCTCTCGAGCATTGATGGAATTCAGCGCTTGGGCAGGAGCAGAAGCTAATCCGGAGACGATTGAAGAGTCCCCAGAAATAGGTTTGATTCGCCGTTGCCTGAGCGGAAGCAAAGCTTACTATGATCAAATTGCTGAACATCAACCCTTGAACCACTATCAACAGAACCAGGTTGAACAGCTGAACCAGATTGGTCAACTTGTCGACAGCACGGTTGATCAGATGAAAAACGCGGAAAGCGATCCTCCAACAGATCTGTAAGAGGGCAGGACGTGTTTTCGCATTTGCGGCACGGTGCACTCTTGTAGTGTCGGTGCCTTGCTGCGATCAGCTACGCAGACTGTTTCGGAATCGTTGCGATGCGGTGGCAACGTTGTTTTCCAGTTGTCGGCGGAACTTCTCCCGTGACTTCGTCAAGTCGATTCGCAAGTGCGAAGGCGTATCCAAATCGGATACGTCCATTGGTTGATCCGAAAACTCCAATCCCGGAGCCTTGTCGATCGCGCCAATCGACCAGAAGTGTTCGGGGATCGAATAGGCTGCCAGGGTTTCAAACGGGATTCGCGTATAACCGTTTTCGCCAAATTGAACGCCGTGGCTATTGCGGACAATCCAGACTCGTTCATCAATATCGTATCCCACCAGGACCATGGCATGCCCACTTCCCATTGGTTCGATCTGATCGGCAGGTAACGGCATGACCCCATGTTGAGTAGCGTGGTAGTAAAACCTGGCAGGTACATAGGTCGCAAAGACAACTGGAATACCTGACGCGACGGTATAAATCGCAGATGGCCCCAGCGGCGTTCGGCCGTATTGAACTGCCTGATGCTGGGTGGCGTTGGCATAGGCTTCTTGTGAAGGTTCGGTCACGCAGAGGTCAGGATGGAACGGCCAGATACGCTCTTCGCACACTCCGTAAGCCAATACAGCTGCCATCACATGATGAATGTAGCTGCCACAATCAACGTGCTGGGCATTGGCCAGTTTGCGAGCGTTGTAATAAACAAACAGGCGCGATAAATCGGTTACTGGCAGGCCCAGTCGTCGTTGGTGATACTCCAGTGCTCCGACAATCGCGTTGGCAGTGCAGGAATAGGTTTGCTTTTGATCTTCGATGCTTGAACACCATTGTCGCAAGTCAACCTGGCGAGGCAGGTCATTGAAGTTAATGGTGGGGACAACATGTCCAGTAGCCACAAGTTCGGTTTCCAGCATGCATCCGTTCAGCGAGCGGTCATTCCAGTGATTCATTGATTTCTTCCTTTTAATGTTGAAAGTGTGTGCTTGGTCAGTCAACTAATAGTCGTACGAAGAACCGCTGCCGTATGTTTCGAGTGGGGGAAATGATCCCTCAGGGTCGAAAGTGGCTGCTTGGTAAGCGTTTGAATTGAATGAATCCGGACTGTAGTTAGCTTCCATGGAGTCGTCAGAAAACAGACACCCGCCAAACACGATGAGAAGAAAGAAGAATCCCAGGCCACACCATTGAAGCACTCGTACAGGGGTTACTTTTTCACCGACTGATCCGGGATTGAAAAAAGCGATCGTGTCGTTAATGTTTTTTACGTATCGTTGTGTGACCCACTCACCGACGTTGGAGGTTCCCGTTTTTGGGGCAATGTTCACAACCGTTGTCTGGTTTCCGTTAAGAGCATGTAGGTACTGTGCGGTCGTTTGAATTCGGTTGGTCGGACGGTTTGACAGTCCATTCTCGATCAATTGGTCGATGGCAACAGGAACATCGACTCGACCATTGGTCGATGGTGGTTGCCAATGACCCTGTGGCAGAGTGTTCATTAACAATTCGTAGAGCAGCACAGAAACTGAATACAAATCGGCAGCGGGTCCAGCCAGATCAGGGTTGGTTTTTTGTTCTGGCGCCATGTAGCCCATCGTTCCGATTGCTCCAGAGGTCGTCATCGCTGATCCGGTGGATCGGGAAATTCCAAAATCCAGAATCTTGACGATAAAATTGTCTGGTGACTCGTCGACAACCATTACGTTCTCAGGTTTGAGGTCGCGATGAATGACTCCCGTCTCGTGAGCTGCCTGGAGACCATGAAGAATTTGCGAGACAATGTTCTGGGCCAAATCTAACGGAACGTCATAACCAGATTCGCACATCCATCGGTGCCACTGCCTTAGCGACCGGCCTGGCATGTACTCCATTGTGACAAACGGTTGGCCTGCATACTCACCAATGTCATAGACAGCGACAACGTTTTTGTGCCGGATGTCACGTGCTGTCAGCCCTTCCTGTTTTAACCGAGCCAGTTCCTGTTCACCACGGACCCGATCCGGGCGAATCAGTTTCAACGCAACAATGTTCAGACTCAGTTTGTCTTCTGCCTTGTAGACGACTCCCATTCCACCAGCTCCCAGTTGTTCCTGGATCAGATACCGGTCAGCAAACAGGGTGCCAGGCTGAACGATCTCTTCCGTTTCACGGATTGGAGGCTGAACATTTGGATCCATGGTTCTGAGGCCTCCTATCGTTTGCATTGGATTGGAGGAAGGTTTTGTCAATCTGTTTTTTTGCGGAGCAGCAGTTGCACACTGCGGGCAAAATACTGCGTTTTTCGGCAAGTCGTGACTGCATTTGACGCACTGCATGGCGACATCCTTTTGTTGATCTGTTGGTCTTGTGTTTTGGTTCGCGAGCAACATGGCTGGCCCTCCGTTTTGGCGGTTCACAAGCAGTACAGATGCCCATCAGGTTTGTGACAGGTCCAGACGAGGATTTCCCCAAATTCCGGTTTTTCCGGAGTATCCCATCGAAAAAGGGCCAGGGCGATTCGTCGTCGAAGTTGGAGACGAGCTGCCAATTCAAGCGACTTTGGTCATTCTTATTGCTACAACATCAGCATGTTCGACGTCGTAGGTGACCTGAATCGAAGCAACCGCAGGATAGTCTTTCAGGAGGTTGATTTGGCTGCCGTTGCCCAGGCAAACCGACTCGCCTCGCGTCCGAAAGTTTCCGTTGATCAGGATGCCTCGACCTGATTCGACTCGCAGCATCAAACGATCATTTTCGATCCAGACGCAAAAATGAACGCGAGAGATTCCACATGACAGGTTCTCGTTTAATGAACCGTCAGGATCGATGACCAGGATTCGAACATCGTTTGGCCCAGAGTTGGCTTTCGTTTGAGAGCGGCCGAAGTGCAGTACGCTGTCGGCAGAAACGATCGGTCCATCCATTGGAGCGAACGCGGAATCGAAGTTCTGCCAGATGAATTTTGAGTCTCGTTTGACCGACACGCCATCCATGCCTCGCAGGCCGAGGCTGCGTTCGTAAACACTGGCACGGGTTAAAGGGAGTTGGCGTGGTTGGGAGTTCACAGGATCAGGCTTGGAGTCCCGATTCGCAGCAATTCGAAACGGAGCATAGATCGTGGCCCCGGTTTGATCCGAGTCGCCAGAATAGTGGATGTTCTGTTGAATCGAGATCTCTTTTTCGTCCTCAACAACGATTTCGAGTCCGGTACTGAACGCCAACGTTTCTTCACGCCAGTTCCATCGTGATGCCAGAGCGACAACAATTTCCACGCGATGGGAACCCGCACGATTCAACTTCTCAGCGACCAGCGTGATAGGGTTACTGGCTCCGGCTTCGATACGATCCCAGGCTAACTCGCATTCGGACCATTCGCCCTTCCCTTCACGCATCCAAACCCCTTGGACAACAAGTGGACGACCGACACTGGAGTTGTTGGAAAGAACCAGCGGTATAGTGATCGATCCGCCAACGGTCGAACTTTGTAGACCGCCGGCTTCCATATGAATCGAGGGAGCAAAGCAAACGCCACAATATCCGTTTGCATCCCGCAAGCCACCACATTCCTTGAACGCAGCACATCGCATCAACGGATCGCCACAGTCATCGCAGTAGCAAGCTTCCAGATCGCAGGACGCGACGTAGCAGCAACTTTTGATCGAGCTGGTGGTCTGCGGTCGATTTTCTGTTCGGTTTCGGGACATGCTAATTGCGTTTGGCATCAGAGTTTTTCGTTGATAAAGGCATCTGTCTACAAGACGGCCATTTTGTAGTGGAGGGCGGAAGGTTCCACTACGAAATGGCAGTTAGAGAATTCAGTTTCGCAATTGATGTCCACATCCTTTGCAGCAGCGACTGCGAAGATCGTTATTGCGACCGCATTTTGAACATTCAGTGGTTTCCGTTTTGGTAACAACAGGCGACTTCGCTTCGGTTTTGACACTGCCAGTCCCGCTGGCGACACCCATCGCCCCTTCCATTCCCATGCGAAACATGTCACGGGCCTGGTTTTCAGATGACACTCGTGCTTCAGTAGCTTGAGTAACCATTTCCCGCATCAAAGCCATGACTTGTTCGTTGTTGCTGCCGGCTGCTCTGGCTTGTTCCACCAGCACGTTGGCAACATCCGGGGAAAGGCCAGCGTTGACTGCCATGATCTGTTCCGGCGTCAGGATTGCGGCGGCATTGTATTCGTTGACGCGTGCATCGGATTCGGCCTTTGTCTTTCCGATCTCGATATTGGCATCGACCTGCTTGCCTTCGTTCTGCCGCTTGGCTTCGCGAGCTTCAGCTGCCTGCTCAATTTCACTCATGCGGGCGATGTGTTTGGCGTTCTGTTCCTGAGTACGTTCCCTGATTCGTAGATTCAAATCTTCGGTGCGTTCACGGATTTCCAGGTCGCTGAATGCCCCCAGTTTCTTCATCTCGATCAGGTGGGTTTTTTCCAGCAAGTCGATTTCGCGATTGACCTTCGTCAGGTTTAACTGGCGTTGAGCTGCATCCACAAGATGATCTGCTTCAGCCAGACGATTCTCGAATTTCCCAAGCCGTTCACCACGCAATACTTCGATTTCGTGCGCTAAAGCATCCAGTTCCTGTTGACGTTGTGTCTGGACTCGAGCGTCCAGCAAACGGACTTCGCGATTAAGAACCATCAACTCCAGTTCCTCTTCACTGGCGCTTTTCAGTTTTTCCATGTCGACATCGATTTCCAGCTGGAACGAAGTCGCATCAGAGTTGCGTTGAATGTTCTGCTTCAAAAGTTTTAATTCGTGATTCAGTTTTTCCTGCTCGCGATCGAGCACGGCTTGCTCCATGGACTCGATTTCAACGTCGTTGAGCGCCCATTCCATCGAGACAGCTCGCACATGCAAACCCAGATCTCCAGCCACACGCTCCACTTCTCGCATGATCTCAGCCTGCAGGTGGTCCTGCATACCGCGTTCACCGCGCAGTTCATTCGCATTGACGCGACTAACAGCGGCTTCCACAACCCGGTCGGTCAAGTGGGGGCGGAAGCGACTCATCACTTCGTTGTGAGTCAAATAGCCACTGGAGTTTACGAGTCCCATGACGTTTTGTGGTTCGTCTGGGTTGATCTGCAACTCAAGAGTGCAAACACAGGCGACCGGTACTTTGTCTTTTGTAATGGCTTTGAAGGGAGTCTGAACCGAAAATGGTTTCAGGTCGGCCAGCAGGATTGAAATATGGTGCGATCCAACAACGATCGACTTGAGTTTGCTAAAAACGCCACCGATCGAAAAGTGAGCCCCTTTGTAGGTGTCGATGATCTCGCCGTTGCGAATTAACATTGCCATATGATCTGGAGGCGATGCCAGTCGTTTTTCGAAAAAGCTTTTTAGTTCGCTTTCTCTGACGTATTCTGCGAGTAGTTTCGGGCTGCTGAGTGCCAGGGTTTTTGATGACATCGGATTGTTTCCTGTAGTTTGAAGTCAGATTGAAAGAGTTGTTTTGTTGAAGGTTCAGGTCGCGACGGAATCCGCTTGTGCTGTGCCGAGCTTGCGAGTGATTGCGAGACCGGCAAAAAATCCAGTCACAAACAGGCAGACGATGATCGCGATGGGTTTGGTTTGAATGATTTCCGTCAATCGACCATTGCTGGAGTAGTGACTCATCCACTGTCCCGGTAAGCTCTGTGGCAACAGGCAACCAATCAGGACGGCAGCCAGGGAGATCAAAGCTGCGGCACAGGCCAGATAGCCAAGGATTCGACTCAGGTTCGATGGAGAGCTGGCGTTTTGCTGACGCAGTTCTCGTCGTTCACGTTTTGTGAGGGATTTGGCGTACGCGTCACCGCGTCTCAGAGCTTTCTTTCGCGCTTTCCTGTCGCGAGAAAGGAAAGCGGGCTGTGTCCTGCTGTTGGGTGATGGAGCCTCAACGGGCGTCAAGTTGGTGACGCTGCGTCGCCAGTAGATAAAGATGTTCAGAATCAACCAGATGGCTGTCACGATCATGGTTAGGTTCAATAGTAGATCAATATTCATCCAACCGCGTAATTCAGCCATTTCCGGAAGATTCATTTCCGGCATGTTTATTTCGGGCAGAGATTGGGCAAGGATTCCGGTCATTGTTTGGGCTTCCAACTGGTTGTTGATTGATGTGTCACTCCCAGTACCGCCGAACCTGGGATCTGTGACAGAAGAAGCAGGAATTCCCCAGAGAACGCGGTTTTTCTCACGTTTTAGCCCGGTTTAAAAAAGAATGCGGTAGCAGAAAGAGAGCCACGCGCCTGTGTTGCTCGATGGGAAGACTGGTTAGGCCGAACAGGTCGCACCCGCGAAACGACGTTCACGCACCGCATCGTTGATCATTGGTCACAGGTGACATTTGAGTTGGGAGATCGCATGGTGCCCCGAGTTCGAAAACGTGGCAATGTGGTCTCAGGGCTGATTGACCAATCGAACAGGAGCCGTTCCTCACCCTTGCGCAAATCATGTGTGCGCAGCGAAAACACGCCATCCGTCAATTCAGTTTTGAAGAACCACTAGAAGCCAAAATCGTCCAGCACGATTTCGTGTTCTGTCGACTGAAACGGTACGAAGCATGGCGTTTCGTGTTGGAAAAACTCTTCGTTGATGGTGTCGAAAGTTTCTGCGGCGCGTTCTTCGCCGACTTTGAACAGATCGGGAATGAACTGCACGTCGTCCAGGCCCCATTTTTCCGTCATCTTGAAATTGACGTGACGATACCGGTCTCCCAAAAAGAACTTCAACGGCAAGTGCACTCCCTGGGATTGTGACGCGCCCATGACTTCAGCAACGCGGCTGGCCCAGTAGATGAGGCCGGCGTCGGGACCAGGAGGCGACAACGAAAATTCGGCTCTGCCTGTACCCACCGACAACAAGTGGAGGTCGTTGGTCACGATGGGTGCATCCGGATCGAGCTGTTTGGAAAACTGTTGAATACGAATCGCTTCTGCGACTGCCAACATGCTGGGGTCGGCTGCCCAGACTCCTCCGTCGACGTACGCATTCTCTCCAATCTGTCGATGGGGGAAGTAGGTTGGCGCGGCCGTCGTGGCAATGATTGCTTCAGCTATCTTGATGTCTTTGTCATGGATTGCTTTTGGCAGGTGCGTCGAACGAAAAACGTGTGGCTGTCCTTTGGTTAGATTGACGGCGGGCATAATCAGCCGCGTACACTCAATATCGCCAAGGGTATGGTCACCAAATCCTTCAGCGAAAGATTTTTCAAGTGCGACCGGGCAAAACCGTGCGCGGAAAGCTGGATCAAGACTGCTGCCAGTTCTCTTTTTGAAAATCCAGTTAACCGCCGGGAATACAAGTCCGTACAGCCCTTTGGCTTTGTAGGGCGGCCGTTCGGTAAAAATGGACGCACCATATCGCACGTAGAAATCGTGCATCTTTGCCGCGGAATGACCGAAGGCCAAACCAGCCGCAATGATTCCGCCGGTCGAAGTTCCAGCGATCAAGTCAAAACTGTCAGCAATTGGGCGTCCCAGCTTTTCTTCCAGCTCTTTCAAATAGCTGGTCACGAACGCGCCGCGAATACCACCGCCGATCAAGGAGAGAATTTGAAATCGTGCCACTTTTGGCCTCATGGGGTGAAAGATTCGACCCTGTTCATACTGGGTTTTTGTGTCAGACGAAAGGTGGATTGGGAGAGATGTGAAGACTGCGTCTTGCCGGCGATTTGCGATCCAAATGAACAATAATCATTAGGAAGGCGAAAAACCGGCTAATCGGTGCCTCATGTTCGGTTCTGTCTGAGCCTTGTAGGATATGACGCAGAGCAGAATTATGCTGATGCAATTCAAAACGACCATGGGAGCAAAATTGTGGGGTCTGAATCAGAAGATGATATTTACCATCGGAGTGTTGTGGTCCATCGACAACTTCGTGGCAAGATTTCTCTTGTCAGCAAAGTGCCTGTGGAAACCAAAGACGATTTGTCTCTGGCCTACACGCCTGGCGTTGCACGTCCCTGCGAATTGATCGCCAAAAACCCCGAACTGGCTCGCGAGCTGACGATCAAACGCAATACGATCGGGATTGTTAGCGATGGCTCAGCGGTGCTTGGGTTGGGAAACATTGGACCCCTGGGTGCGATTCCAGTCATGGAAGGCAAAGCTCTGTTGATGAAAGAGTTTGCCAACATCGACGCGTTCCCAATCTGTCTTGATACTCAGGACGAAGAAAAGATCATCGAAACAGTGCGGCAAATCGCTCCTGTTTTTGGAGGCATCAATCTGGAAGACATTTCTGCGCCGCGATGTTTCGTAATCGAACAGGCGTTACAGGATCTTGGCATTCCTGTTTTTCATGACGACCAACATGGGACAGCGATTGTGCTCCTGGCGGCGTTGCTCAATGGAGCCAAAGTTACTGGACGTAAGCCGGAATCTCTGCGCGTGGTGATCAATGGTGCGGGAGCAGCCGGAACGGCGATCGCAAAACTTTTGCGCTGCGTGGGACAGGAGCCCGATGTTTGTGTGCCTGTGGCGGATGTCATCATTTGTGACTCCAAGGGCGCCATTCATAAAGGCCGCGATGACCTGAACGAGTACAAACGGGAAATTCTGAAATTTACCAATCGTGAAAGTCGAGCCGGTTCGTTGCACGAAGTCCTGGTTGGCGCGGACGCATTCATCGGTGTCAGCAAAGGTGACTTGCTGAAAAAAGAGCATGTGCAAACGATGGCCGACAATGCGATCGTCCTGGCGATGGCCAATCCGATACCGGAAATTATGCCCGACGAAGCAAGGGCTGGTGGTGCTGCGGTTGTTGGAACGGGACGCAGTGACTTTCCCAACCAGGTCAACAACCTGCTGGCGTTCCCGGGAATTTTCCGGGGAGCACTGGATGCCAAGGCAACTCGAATCACCGAGTCCATGAAAATTTCTGCGGCACACGAACTGGCGTACCTTGTCAGAGAGCCGACGGCAGATCGCATTCTTCCTGATCCGTTGGACCGCAGCATCGCGCCCTGCGTTGCATCAGCGGTTCGACGTGCGTGGGAAGAAGAATTAAACGGATAGCGGTTGTTGACGGCACGGAATAGCGACCGTTTTCAATACAAGCCCGAAGCGCAAGCGAGTGAATACCGCGATCTATTCACTCGCTTGCGCTTCGGGCTTGTATTTGTTGCAAGTTGCTCAAAATCAGTGACATGCGAAGCGCAATGCAATTTCCCTGTTGCGTGTCGGTTATGATCCTCTTGGTCCCTGAGTCAATTATATGATCAGGCTTTTGTTCGAATGACCAGGTTCCTGATTTCGGTCATATCCTCGATTGCGAAGCGGATGCCTTCGCGACCCAGTCCGCTGTCTTTGACACCGCCATAAGGCATGTTGTCGACTCGCCATGACGGGATGTCTCCAATGACCACGCCGCCCACGTCAAGCTTGTCCCATGCGCGATGAGCCTTGTACAGGTCGCGCGTGAAGATTCCGGCTTGCAGTCCAAACTCGCTGTCGTTGACTTCGTCGAGTGCCGATTCGAAGTCGACAAACGAACTGAGCACAGCCACAGGACCGAAGGCTTCTGCGGTGCAGATCGTTTGATCTTTGGCCACGTTTTCCAGAAGTGTCGCATCGAGCATCGCGCCTTCGCGTTGCCCGCCGCAGAGCAACGTTCCACCAGCGGCAACGGCTTCTTCAACCCAACTGTGCAAACGAGTGGCTTCTTTTTCGGAAATCATCGGCCCGATAAATGTGTCTTCGTTTTTCGGATCGCCTTTGATCAGTTTTTGCGTTTTTGCGACCAGCGCGTCGCGAAACTGATCGTAAATTTCAGAATGAACGATGATTCGTTGCACACCGATGCAACTTTGGCCTGATTGATAAAACGCACCGATGATGATCCGGTTCACGGCATCTTCAAGGTCTGCATCCCGATCGACGATGCAGGCGGCGTTGCCTCCCAGTTCGAGCACAACTTTCTTCTTGCCCGCTTTGGCTTTGAGCGCCCATCCAACTCCGGGCGAACCGGTAAAGCTGAGCAGTTTCAGCCGTTGGTCGGTCGTGAACAAATCAGCTCCGTCTCGCGAGCACGGCAAAATGGAAAATGTACCTGGTGGTAAATCAGTTTCTGCAAGGACTTCGCCAATGATCAAAGCTCCCAGCGGTGTTCGGCTGGCGGGCTTGAGCACAAAAGGACAACCCACTGCAAGCGCCGGTGCGACTTTGTGTGCGGCAAGGTTGAGCGGGAAATTGAATGGGCTGATGAATGAGCAGGGGCCAATGGGAACACGTTTCCACATGCCTCGATAACCTTTGGCACGAGCGGAAATTTCCAGATTCATGACTTCGCCATTGATTCGAACGGACTCTTCGGCAGCAATGCGAAAAGTGTCAATCAGGCGAGAGACTTCGCCGCGCGAGTCCTTGATCGGCTTTCCTGCTTCGATACAAAGCGACATCGACAGTTCGTCGAAACGCTCGGTGAATCGAGTCACGCAATGATTCAGAACAGCCTGCCGCTCATAGGGACGCATGTTGGCGAAGGGTTCGGCCGCTGCGACACAGCCTTCAATTCCTTTTTCGATCGCCGCGGAATCAGCCAGAGCAACTTTCGTCGCCAGTTCTCCAGTGAACTTGTCGGTGACTTCAAGGTCCTGGTTGGGCTCAAAAGGTTGGTTGGCCAGGAAGTAAGGCCAGTTTGGCTTGATGGTCATGGTTTATTCTTTTCTCAGTGGTATATGTGTTTCACTTGAATCATGGCCTGATGCGCAAGTCAGGGGCGATACCCTTTTGCGCGTCGTCAATACTGTGGCCAGACGCCCAGCTACCATTCAAAGGACGCGAACCCGCCCGGTCTCAATTTCATAAACGGCACCCACAATTTGGGTTTTGAGTTCTGATTCTGCTTTGGCCAGATCGGGGATGGCTTTCAAAAGTTTGACTGAATGTCGAACGTTGTCTGCGACCGATGTTTCCAGTCGTTTTTCAAACGGAACGTCTGAAGCAAACTTTCTGATCGACGGTTTGATTTTGCCAACCAGTGCCTGAATCTCATTGGGTTCTTTTTTCATGTCATCAGGCGTTTGCAGTGCAGCCGTGACTGCTCCACAGCCCTCGTGCCCCATAACCATGACCAACTGAGTCCCCAAATGATCGACTCCATACTCAACACTGCCGGCCACGTCGGTATCAACCACGTTGCCCGCGATACGAATGACGAACAGGTCTCCAAAGCCCTGATCAAACAGAAGTTCGGGAGGAACGCGTGAATCAGCACATCCAATGATTGTGACAAATGGTTTTTGTCCTCCCACGAGTCGTTTTCGCCAATCCATCGCCGTGTGTGGATGGTTCAGCTTGCCAGATACGAACCGTTTGTTGCCCGCCAGCAACCGCTCCATTGCTTCTTTGTAATCCTTTGGCGGCGCCATCGATTTCTGGTTTGATTCCTCCTTTTCCTGCTTTGGCTGCTGGGAAAATCCACTGGAAGCTGACAACGCGGAAGCCGCCGTGATGCCTCCGCCGAGAATCAGATTACGCCTGTTGATTCGCTTTTCCATGTTCTCTCCTTGCCTGTTGGCCTGCACGTATGGGTTTGGGAACTTTTAAAATCGTTCGTAGG
>CAYUNP010000067.1:23221-24579 GCA_964446085.1 uncultured Pirellulaceae bacterium | reverse complement strand
GCTGATGCCGCAGCATACCGAAGTCACCTCGATGACATGTGGACTTTCGTCAGCCAACTGAATTCAAATTTCAACAGCCTCAAAGCAAGCGTGCTCTACCGGTTGTTGGAACTGGACCAACGTGAAGACAAGATGAATCGGAAACGATTCGTGACCTATCTCGAACTGCCTCGCAGCGTGGCCTACATCAACCCGAAGATGACTGACGGAATTCGCAGACAGTCGATTGCTTCACTGCGAGAGAACTACTCCAAAGTGATCCGTTGCCGCCCTGTCAATGACGACGAAACACTGGTGCAGGACTACCTACATCACTTTCTCGAATCGGCTGCCAACTCCAACGCATTTACCAAATATTTTGAAAGTGACTATCTGAAACGTCAGTTCGCCACGGCCAAGATTCTTTCCGGCAACGGAGATCGCGAAGCATGGGCTTCGATGCTGTCGCCATCGCAATACCAGGGATTGCTGGAACGAATTGACCTGGATTTCGCTGCTTCGAATCAGGAATTTTTCGCCGTTGATGACACCGTTGAACTGGAACTGTTCACCAAAAACGTGGACAAACTGATCGTCAAAGTTTTCGAAATCAACACGCGAAACTTTTATCGCAAACACGGCCGCGAAGTCGACACCGACATCTCACTGGATGGCCTGGTTGCCAACGACGAACAGCTTCACGAATACAGCGACGCTCCGCTGCTGCGAAAGAGTCGTAAATTCAAGTTCGAAAAGATCGACAAACGCGGCGTCTACGTGATCGATTTCATCGGTGGCGGCAAAAGCTCCCGTGCACTGATCCGCAAAGGCAAACTACAACTTGTTGGACGTGTGACTCCGCTGGGACAGCGATTCAATGTTGTCAACGAATCGGGTTCTCTGGTCATTGATGCTTCGCTTTCAATCGGTGGACGCAATTACGCCGCCGACGAGGACGGAAATATCAACGTGCCATTCTCGACACAGAGCGGGACACAGAACGCAATCGTATCGCAGGGAAATTTCAGCTCTCTGCAAATCTTCGAACCTGTTTCGGAATCATACTCGCTCAATGCAGCTTTCCATGTCGATCGTGAATCGCTGGCTCAGAATAGTGAAGCCACTGTCGTGATTCGACCTTCACTTTCAGTTAACGGTCGCAATCCGATTCCGCTCAGTCGACTCCAGTCGTGTCAGCTGGAAATCACTTCAACATCGATCGACGGAGTCTCCTCTTCGAAGACGATCAGCGACCTCGCCATCTCTGAACTTCAGGAAGCAACTGCAACTTTTCTGGTGCCGCCGCGTTTGAGCACCGTTTCCTTCCGGCTGGAAGCAAAACTGAAATCGCTGCTCAAGAAAGAACACACGCTAGTCGC
>CAYUNP010000067.1:21196-23121 GCA_964446085.1 uncultured Pirellulaceae bacterium | reverse complement strand
TTGCCGTTGCCTGATGGAAATCTGGAGCTGGAACCTTCGCTGGCAACCTTGTTGGAAACTCGTGGATCGCGAAACGTTCGTGACTGCTTCAAAAAAATGTCCATCAAAGACCATCGCCTCGAAATTTCAAAGCTGGAACCTGGCGACTACAACCTGACGATTCGCAGCAGCTTGTTGGAGTCGTCCGATCGTCAAATTAAAATCCGCGTCACCAATGGAAATGCTGCCGGAAACACGCTGGTTGGAAAACATCGTGTGTTGCAGCAACATAATCCAGTGCAACCTTTTGCCAATGCCGCAGCGATCGAGAAAGATTCGCTGACCGTTCAAATTGCAGACGCCAGCGAAACGACTCGCGTTCATGTTTTTCCGGTTCGATACCTGAACGCTTTTGATCCGTTTGACGATTTGAAGTCCATTCGCCAACCGGAACCATGGAATCTCAATCCTGCGATTCGAAAATCGGCTTATATGGCTGGGCGAAAGATCGGTGAAGAGTACCAGTACATTCTCAATCGACGCTATGCTCCGCGATTCCCGGGCAACATGCTGGAACGCCCTTCGCTGCTAATGAATCCGTGGGCAGTTCAGGACACGGAGAACCAGGCTCAAGTTGCTGCCGCTGGAGAAGAAGCTGATGAGTCGGGCGTCGATCGTATGCAAGCCGCCGCCCGCGGTCGTCGCGGTAATGGAACCGGGTCACAGCACAACAGCTTTGCGAATCTTGATTTCCTTGGCGGAGGAGAGAATGCGATCCTCAACATCAAGCCAAACAAGGAAGGTCAAATCGAGCTGACTGCGGAACAAATCGGAAACGCTCAGGCCGTGCGAATTGTGGTGGTCGATCTGTTTTCGGTAGCTCAAACGCAGATCCTGCGGCAACCTCGTACGTTCAAGACCGTTGACCAGCGACTGGCAAATGCTCTCGACCCGGAGAAACATTTTCGACAGGCGCGACAAATCGACGTGCTTGGAAAAGGCGATTCGCTGGTGATCGAAGACATTCTTTCGGCTCAGTTTCAGCAGTACGACGAACTCTCGGATGTGTATGGACTGTATCAGGGTCTTGGAAACGATGCACAGAAGATGCGCCAGTTTGGCTTTGTGCTGGATTGGCTTGACAAGAAACCGGAAGAAAAGCGGAGTCTGTATTCTGAATTCGCCTGCCATGAATTGAACTTCTTTATCTTTCAAAAGGATCAGGAGTTCTTCGATGAAGTCGTTCGCAAGCACATTTTGAACAAGCGTGAACGAACTTTTCTTGATCAGTGGTTGCTGGAGGAAGACTTGACCGCGTGGTTGGAGCCCTGGCGTTTTGCTCGCCTCAACATCGTTGAGAAGATTCTGCTTTCGCAGCGCTATGCCGAACGACGCACGGACTTAGCCCGACATGTCAGCGAACTTTACGATCTCGCGCCAACGCCACGCAGCCGATACGATCAACTGTATCGATTCTCGTTGATGTCACGTTCGATGGAGGAGAACGAGAATTTTGAACGCTCAAAAGCGATGTCGCGCCTTCGATTAAAAGGCGCAATCAGCAACGTAGCAATGGACGACTTTGATAGCGATGGCGCTGTCGACGTCAAGCCGTTTGGACAGAGCTTCCAGGCTCCGGCTGAAGCTGCCCCAGGCCAAGCCGGCGCTGGGGGCGGAAGAGCACCCCGTTTTTCTGCACCTGATACAGGTGGTGTCGCCTTGAGTGTTGAACTCAAATCCATGGACAAACTCAGCGGGAAATCCAACAAAAAGCGATTGGTGCGCCGTGAATCGCGAACACGGAACGTCGATGGCAAAAGCAAAACCTACTTCTACGAAGTCCCTGAAACCGAATCGCTGGCAGACTTTGAGGACGCCGATCTCTATGTGGCTGAGCAACTTTACCGGCGTGTCGAACCGACTCGCGAATGGATCGAAAACAACTA
>CAYUNP010000067.1:19756-21096 GCA_964446085.1 uncultured Pirellulaceae bacterium | reverse complement strand
ATGATTGTTCTGCACCAGCAAAATCGCGAAGCCGAATTCGACCGACGCGGCACAACCGTTTTTGTCAGCGAGAACTTTTACCAAAGTAATGATCGGCATCGCTATGTCGATGGAATTCAATTCGACAAATTCGTTGAAGGGAACTTCCTGGCCAATGTGCTCTACGGAGCCGAGGTCGTGATCACGAATCCAACTTCGACGCCGATGGCGATTGAAGTCCTGATTCAAATCCCACAGGGCGCGATGCCTGTTAACGGATCACAGCGAACTCGATCCATTTCCAAACAACTCAACGCGTTCAGTACGCAGAAAATCGAATATTCGTTTTACTTCCCGGCTGCAGGTGAATTTACCCATTATCCAGGACACGTTTCGAGCGAAGTAAAAGTCCTCGCCGTTGCCGAGAACCGGGACTTTGAGGTCATCGACGAACCTGCAACGATTGACAAAGAATCGTGGGAGTGGGTTTCGCAGAATGGCACCGAAGACGATGTCATCGAATTCCTCAACGGCAAGAACATTCAGCGAATGAATCCTGCTGAGATCGCTTTCCGCATGAATGACAAAGCGTTTTTCAAGAAAGCCACAGACACACTTCGTAACCGATGTCGCTATGACAACACGCTGTGGTCCTATGGTGTCAAACACAATGACCCGGAAACGATTCGCGAATTTCTCGACCACGCCGACACAATCACCAACCAGTGTGGCATGACATTCGAGAGCGAACTGCTCACCGTCGATCCATTTTCCAGAAACTGGTACGAGCAGCGTGAGTTTTCCCCGCTGGTCAACAGCCGGACTCATCAGCTTGGCTCGACGCGGAAGATTCTCAACAACCGAGTGCATCAACAGTATGAGAAGTTGATGCAGATTCTCGGCCACACGCCAACACTTGACAGCGACAATCGTCTGGTGGTGACTTATTACTTGCTGCTTCAGGATCGAATCGATGAAGCCATGAAGCAGTTTGCCAAAGTCGAATCGAAGGACGTTGTGCAGACGATGCCGTATGCGTATTGCGATGCGTACCTCGACCTGTATCGGGAAAAACCTGACGACGCGATGGCCAAAGCCAAAAAGTGGACGGACTACCCGGTCGATCGATGGCGAAACAGATTCGAGAACATCGTTGCCATGGTTGAAGAAATCAAAGGTGGCTCAAGCGATCTGATCGACGAAAAAGATCGCACTCAGCAGCAGGACCAACTTGCGTCCAAAGCTCCTGGCTTCGATTTCAAGATCGAATCTTCGGGTAAAAAACGCGGCGCTGGCAAGGGTTCCCTCGAGTGGCGCAACCTGAAAGAGCTGACAGTTAACTATTACGAGATGGACATCGA
>CAYUNP010000067.1:17522-19656 GCA_964446085.1 uncultured Pirellulaceae bacterium | reverse complement strand
TTCGATTACGTGACTCAGAGTAATCGATCACTGGACGGAATCTCTGACTACGCGATCCTGATCATCAGTGACGAGCATGGTGCGGTGATTCGGGAAGCAAAGCCTCCTCGCGAGTAGTACGTGGCACGGAGTCTCCACCGTGGGCATGCAGCAAACGGTGGAGACCACCGTGCTACGTTCAGAACCCAATCGAGTCCAACTGACGATGTTTCAAACCGCTATGAGTTGACCTGACCTTTTTCAGTTTCGGATGTGACTGGAGCGTTTCAAGTGACTTCGCAGTAAGCGTGCCGAATTTTAGGTAGATGTGATTCAGGTTTCCGGCTTTGCAAATATTTACCAGCGAGGCGTCAGTCACTCCATCGATTTCAAGAAACTCAAGATGCCTGAGCGCAGCGAATCCGGCAGTCTGATTTTCAGTCAACGCAAAACTCCTTCTACTTGCCGTCACCTTGAATTCAAGACGTTTCAAGGACTCAATTTGGCTAATCTGCGACAACAGATCTGCATCGGACACCGAAACTCCAATATCCAACGTCTCAAGAGACGCAAACGGCAACTGACCCGAAAACTGTTTGGGAAGCGTCCCTTCCTTTAACGTACAGGACAGGGACTTCAGCCTGGGCAAACGACTTAAAGTCTTCAGTGTGTCAAAATCAAGCTTCGAACTCGATCTGACTTCGATCCGTTCCAGTTTCGGCAATTTCTCAAACCTCCCGAAGGAATGAACAACTTCAGAAAGTGCGAATAGAATTTACTGTCCGAAGCCCTGCGTTCCAACTCAAATTTCGTTGACGCGAGCGACACAACAGATTCTGCCTGTCGGCGATACAATTCAATTGTATCTCTGGGATAAAACGCCAGCGCAACGCAAACGAACAGGACGAGAATCAAAAACGTGCGCAGGCTAAACTTCAGGTACTTTCCCAAACCAATTTCTTTCTGGCCATAGGTAAATGTCAGCGTGAATCACCCGTCATCTGGGGGCTCTGATGGAATCAGTGGCTAAAGATGCCGTCTCCAGTTTAGCAAAATAAAAAAGGCACCCATCGTAAAAGATGAGTGCCCATTTATTTGACAGCGTCAGGTTTTGGTCAGGCCAGCGAACTACTTGTTTGCTTCTTCCTCTGCCTTTTTCTTCATCTCTTCCATTTGCTTCTTGCGAGCCATCTCTGCAGCAGCCTTTTGCTTGTCAGCTTCCATGCGAGCTGTCTTGGCTTTTTCCTGGAAATCGGCCATGCGTTTCTTCATGGCTTCGTAGTTCTTTTCCATTTCTGCCAACTCAGATTTTGCGTTTGCAATCTGCTGCTCCATTGACTTCAACTGAATGTCTGCTTGCGAGACTGCCTGATCGTAAACTCCTGCTTCAGGAACGATACTGGCCTGCATGACTTCTTCTGTGGTCATCAATGACAAAGTAACATCGCTCTCTTTGCCCAAAGCGTTACGCTTGGTCATTTTCAAAACGTCTCCAGCACCCATTGTTCCGATCATGGAGTTGAGCCCTTCAACATTCTGAAGCGCCTTACCATTAACCATCGTAATGATGTCGCCTGAAACCATTCCAGCCTTCTGAGCTGGACTGTTGGTGAACGTAGAGCGGACAGCAACTCCGCGAGCTGTGTTGTAAAAACTGGCTCCCGTTGAAGGCTTGGCTTTTTCCGCATCCGTCATCACAACATTTGTATAACCCGAGATGCGTTGGAGACTTGGCGTGCCACGCTGGCCTTGAACGACGGGTTGTTGATATTGTTGTTGGTACTGCTGCTGATACTGTGCTTCGCTGACCGAGGCAACCAAAGCCAGGATGAGTATTGCGGTTGTCATTACTTTTTGAGTCATCGTTTTTCTCTAATGATTTTGTGAGTTGAAATCCTAACTTGATGGTTCTTCCACAATCCGGTTCCCGGTATCTGGTTCGCAGATTCAGAGTTCCCGGCGGAAGGTTGCAAAGTAGTCATCACTTTAGTCAACTTACGTGTCTTTGCAACGAATAGGCGGCTCTCAATATCGCAACCTGCGTCAATCATTACACTGACTGCCGCCAGACGGCTTCTTCCAGCCCCAAAAGTAGGCAAAAAGCCACCCGATCAGCCATTTCGCCGCGGTGACATGGCGATTTATTTTTAACCGA
>CAYUNP010000067.1:1379-17422 GCA_964446085.1 uncultured Pirellulaceae bacterium | reverse complement strand
CGTTAAGCAAAGAAGCTCTGACCTGCTCTGCTTCGGTCATTTAAATGACAATCATGCGGAAAGTCATCTCGTGCTGCATTTTAACAGAGATGACATTTTTGGCGCAACCTACTGGTCACAGGATGAACAATACATTCCGTTGGAACCAACATTCACCGGTTTCAAAACACCCGAAGAGTTGATTTTGAAATGTCTGGCTGGCTGTGATGCCATTGATAACCATCCCGATCAGGAAGACCCTGAATCGCCGTATTCGAATATCGACATGCTGAATGACTGGATGAAAACCGGAGCAGTGAACCTTTAGAGTTCCGGACTGCATATCGAATTCGTGCAAAACTGTTTGCAGAATTCAGTGGCCTAATTCTCTTCCGACTTCAGATTCTTGTGCAAGAAGTTCGCACGTTCGATATTTCGCTCGTCCGTTGAAAGACTGGACTGGTAAATTTTCTGCAGATGAGCGGGCTGGGTCTGAATGAACAGTTCGTTGACTTGCGGAATTTTCAAATTGCCGATCAAGCCGAGATTGATCCCCATGCGGACGCGTGAAAGAAGATGCATGGTTTCTTCGCTACTGATCCGACGAGCCGTCTGCAGCATGCCATAAGCGCGGCTCACCTGGTCGAACAATTCGTTTTGATCTTCTTCAATCAGGAATTTGCGAGCCTTGCGCTCGTAATCGATGACAACGGGAACCACGTCGCCAACCTGGCTGATCAGCTCCTTTTCAGATTTACCCAGCGTGATCTGATTGCTGACTTGATAGAAGTCACCCATCGCTTGCGTGCCTTCGCCGTAGAGACCTCGCACCACCAGGTTGATTTTTTGCAATGAGCGAAAGACTTTTTCAATCTGGTTTGTGAGCACGAGGGCAGGCAAGTGCACCAAAACACTGACTCGCATTCCCGTTCCAACATTGGTCGGGCAAGCCGTCAGATAGCCCATATCTTCGTGGAACGCGTAAGTCACCTCTTTCTCGATCTGATTGTCGAGATCATTGATTTGCTCCCAGGCACCTTCGAGATCGAGCCCGCTTTTCATGACCTGAATTCGCAGATGATCTTCTTCATTGACCATCAAACTGAGTTGTTCCTGTCCATCGATCGCCACGGCCCGGGCACCGTCGGAATTCGCATGTTCACGACTGATCAACTGCCGTTCAACCAAAAACTGACGATCGAGTGACTCCAGAGTGGCGACGTCGATGAAAGTCAAATCCTTCAACAAGCCATTTTTATCGAGTCGTTGACGAACCGTTGAATCAATATTGGCACGATCGATATCGTTGCAGCGTCGAATGAAAGGGAAATCCGCGAGGTTGCGAGCCAGGCGAATACGGCTGCTCATAACGATATCGCTTTGCGGACCAATTCCGCGAAGCCATTCGCCGCTAGTCGCAGCCAGGTCATCGATTTCCATGTTGCATCCCAGTTTATATTCAGCTGAACTTGCGATCGTGTTGCCCATATCGCAATTCAGATTGTTAGTGTTCAGGATTGATCTTCGATCGTGCGTATACGATCGCGGATTTCCTGGGCCTCTTCGTAGTTCTCTTTTGACACCGCCAACTTCATCGCACCTCGAAGCCGAATCAATTCCGTTTGCGACTCGGTATCGTAGGCTCCTCTATGAGGACGTTTGCCGATGTGTTCGGTGGCGCCATGAACGCTTTCCAGCAACGGCTTGAGTTCCGTTCCAAAGAAAACATAATCGTGCGGGCAGCCAAGTCGCCCAGCCTGACGAAACTCGAAAAACGAAATTCCGCAAATCGGACACTTTCTGGAATCCAGTTCTTTCAGATCCTCAGCCGTCTGTTCGAGCTTCAGTTGATCCGAAAGTACGCCGCTGATTTGAGGCGTCTCTGCGTCCTGATTCACTTCCGGCTGGAGGTAGTGCTTCGCACAATCCGGGCAAAGATGCAGAGCCAACAAACCATCGCCGGTGAGATCGGTGATGTGAAATGTCGCTGACTTGTTACATTTCTGACATTTCATGAGTGTGAGCCTGAGTGTTGCGTTCTGTTCCCAATTGGATTTTATCTCCGCGGACCTTCAGATACAAGATTGGAGACCGTCGTACGTGCTTTCACTTCTGTGGATTATGGTACGATGCCCCCGCTTAAATTCCTGTGAACGTGCCTTAAATACGGCGGAAGCTCGACCCAAACTGATGACACTGATTCCTGAATTTTCTTTTTTCACAGAGCTGGCCAAGTCCCACAATGCAATTCCCGTTTTTCGAAAGCTGCTGAGCGATTCCCTGACGCCGGTCTCTGCGTTCAAAAAGATCGACCGTGGTGGAACCGCATGTTTATTCGAAAGTGTCATCGGCGGCGAAAAGGTCGGACGATACAGTATCCTCGCTGCCGATCCAAAATTTGAAATCTCTGCCAGCGGAAATCAAGTCACGCTATCTGAGAAAGCTGGTTCGAAATCGTGGCACAGCGATAACCCGTTGGAAGAAATCCGCAAGCACATCGACCAGGTGAATGTCGCCATTCTCGAAGGATTGCCACCGTTTGCTGGTGGAGCTATCGGATTCGCCGGCTATGACGTGATTCGCTATGTCGAAGAACTGCCCAATGCTCCGGAGGACGATCGTCAGTTGGACGACATGAATTTTGCGTTTTACGACTCCATGCTGATCTTTGATCACATTACGAAGACTGTTTTCGTAATGGCGTTGGCCTGGTTGGACGATTTCGAATCACCTCGTGAAGCTTTCGACGACGCAAACTGCCGTGTTGAGGATTTGGTCGCCAGACTGCAGGCACCGGAAACTGGTGAAGAGTTTAGCCACATGAGCGTGGTGCCCGTCAGCGGAGATCCGCCAGAATACACCTCGAACATGACTCGTGAGTCATTCGGCAAGGCGGTCAAGGATTGCATTGAGTACATTCACGCGGGAGACATCTTTCAGGTGGTGCTTAGCCAGCGATTGTCGCTGGACATCGAATGTGATCCACTGGAAATCTATCGTAGTTTGCGTGTACTGAACCCCAGCCCGTTCATGTTCTTTCTCCGCAGCGAGAAATGCACGCTCGTGGGAAGCTCACCGGAGATCATGTGCCGGGTCGTTGACGGAGAAGTTACCGTGCGTCCGCTGGCGGGAACGCGAAAACGCGGAACAACTCCCGAAGAGGACAAACAACTCGAGGAAGAACTGCTGGCAGACGAAAAGGAGCGTGCAGAACACGTCATGCTGGTCGATCTGGGCCGAAACGATGTAGGACGCGTGGCCAAGTATGGTTCAATTGAACTTCCTGACATCATGATCGTGGAACGTTACAGTCACGTGATGCATATTTCGTCTTCAGTGACCGGTCAACTGCGTGACGATTGCGATGCCTTCGATGCTTTGATGGCCAGTCTTCCTGCTGGAACCGTTTCGGGAGCTCCCAAAGTCAGAGCCATGGAGATCATTGACGAGTTTGAACCGCATCGACGCGGCCCATACGCCGGAGCCGTCGGTTATGTGGACTACTCAGGGAACATGGATACATGTATCGCACTTCGCACAATGGTCATCAAGGACAACAAGGCGTGGGTTCAGGCAGGCGCCGGAATCGTGGCTGACAGTGACGCGGATGCTGAGTATGAAGAGACTTTGAACAAGGCATTGGGGCTGCTGCGTGCAATTCAGGCCGCCCATGCGAGAACGTCCGGGAATTAAACTGCAAACAGACGTGGCAGTTTTTGCTATCGTTAAAGTTTACCGCACTCGCTAATTCAAGGCCTCCGGAAAACCTTGCCTCACCAGAACGACCCGATTGGAAAATTCGGATTGCCCGGGACATTTGGAACTTGAGTTGCGACCGAATCAGCTGCAGCGACGATGCTGACGCTGATGGACGGTATGGTTTCCGTCGATTTGGCCCATTTTGCAGGTATCAGCGATGACCCTGAAATTTCTACGACGCATTTTGCTCACACTACTCTTTGCATCATTGTCAGCCGCGTTTACCGCTGGTGTGGCACATGCTCAGTTACCCTTCGGAGATCTGACTCCGTCTGAGCCCAAGGAGGACCAGGAAGAAGTCCTTAATGACGGCGACGGCGATGGTGCTCCGTTCGGCCCCGTTGAACAGGAAGGACCCATGCGTCCGGTCGACCGTCCGACTGCTCGCCCACCCGAGCGTCCAACGGATGACGAATTTGGCGATGATGATGATGCGCCAGAACAGTCTGTCGAAGTCAAGGAACGTTTCGCTGGTTGGGAGCAAGTTGGCGACATCGATGGTGCCCGACTCTCGGACACGCTGCGTGCCAATTGGGTGATGCTTGATCGTAACGGTCAGTTCTCAGGCACCGTTCGCGGAATCGATGGAGCCGAAGTTGCCGGCATGACCATTTTCCTGATGAACAACGGTCGCCTTGTAAAGACGGCTGCCGTACAGGAAGACGGATCATTCGTCTTCACGAACGTTCAACGCGGTGCCTATTCATTCGTCGGCTGGGGTAACAAGGCATTCTTTGCTTTTGGTGCCAACATCATCAACGAGAGCCCGGACGCGGATTCATCGACTCCACGAACCGTTAATTGCTACGCCTTCCAGAACGAAACCACCATCAATACGGACTGGATTCGTTACTTCGCTCCAAACATCTCGTACCGCGTTTTTGGTCGATACAGTTCCGGTGAAGGCCCGGATGATCCTGATCAGCTTTACGGTTTTGAAGGGCTCACCGAAAATGCCGTCGCTGCCGAACCGGCGACTTCGATTGGTGGAGCACCTGTCGGAATCGATTCAAGAGGTCGACTTGTAGGACGTGTTCACCAGATGAACTCGATCAATGGACGCCCGGTTGATCTTCGCAGCACCAAAGTCATGTTGCTCAAGGAAGACAACGTGATTGCTTCAACAACAACTGACAACTTTGGAATTTTCCAGTTCACTGGCGTTCAAGCTGGTGGTTATGGTCTTGTCGCAGTTGGCGTTGACGGTGTTGGTAGTGTTGGCATCCAGGTCGCCGGTCGTGATTCAGAAGTCCTGGACGAAGAGGGCAACGCAGACGAAGCCGAAGTAGCACCTTTTGACTTCACCATGGTTTCAGCAGAAACCGTTGGCTGGATGAATCACTACGCTGACGAAGTTGCCTATCGTCAAGCCATTCTGAGCCCGCGTCGCGAACTTCCAGCACGTCCGGATGCCGTCGATCCGGTTTGCCCAGGTTGCATGGGAATCCTGGGAGCCAACGGATGTCCACAATGTGGTCGTGGCCAAGCCAACGCTGCCGTTTGCAACAGCCCTTGCACAACGTACCAGCAATGGGCAGCCAACGGCTGTGCCAATCGTGAACAGAAACCGGTTTGGTTGCGAATTGGCGAGCGTGTTCGCGATGGAATTCAGGAAGCCGACGACAGGTTCGAAGAAGCGTTCTACGGTTCTTCTGGCGACCGGGTTCTTCAGGAACTTAACGCTGGTGGAGCGGGTGCTGGATTCAACCAGGTTCCAAACGGCGGTAGTGGAGGCTTCCAACAAAGAACCTTCAACGATGGCGGATTCAATCAGGCACCTGCCGGTGGTTTCCAGGGAGGCGGAGGCGGTGGATCGACATCACGAAATTCACTTCCGCCAATCATTCAGCCTAACGCGGTTCGCCCGGCGCCAATCGCTCGTGGACAGCAACGAATCCGCTAGTTTGTTGCATTGTCCGTAAATGGATGGAACGCAGTCCCACGGTAGAGGGGTCGCGAAAAACAAAAGGCCGCCTCGCGAACTGCAAGGCGGCCTTTTTTAATTGACGCTTGTCGATGCGACCAAGTTTAAAACTCAGCGCCACCACCCATTTGAGCCTCGAAAATACCCTGGATCAAAGACAGTGGACCGTCTTCCATTTCCATGCGGGTGAACAGGCCGTTTTCAATCGCTTTGCTGAAGACAGTCATCTTGTCGCGACCGACTTCTCTCAACTTTTCAACCATACCATCGATCATCGGTTGGCCCGTGGTACTGGCTGCAAACTCAAGAATTGGAGTCACACGAAGATTGTAAACCACCGGATACTCAGGAGCTGCAGCGGCTGAATTGGCGATCGCTTTCTTCAGCGTGTCCATGGGACTTTTTCCAGCTGCAAAGTAGATGTCTTTCTCTCCGATGCCCAACAGAATAATTACTTCGGATCCGATATAGTCCTGAAGCTCTTCCTCATCCTCCGGGACCTTGAAAATGATCTCGTGCATGTTGATGCCGTTTTCCCTGGCAAAATCAAGGTTGAACTGCAATTTGTCTCCGGCACGTTCACGAAGTACTTCGATCAGCTCCTTCGTTGCAGTTTCAATCTTCTTCGGATCTGAAACCTGACCTCCAGACACAAAATTGAAGTCGTTTTCGCCCATCATCAGCTGGCCGCCTGAATCGATGCGACCCGCTTTGAATGTCTCTTCGACAACTTCAGCGATCTGAACAGCTGCGTTGCGAATCGAGTCAAGTTCTTCATCACTAAACTCGCCATCGTTATCAAGTTCAGTCATCATGGACTCAACAAGACCGTCCATCTGCTTGCCAATCTGCTCTGAATCTTCACCGCTAACATTGAAACACATGTTGTAATCAGCGGCTGCTTTGTCGTTCATGAAGCCTGCAAAACGTGTTGGATCTGTTTTCGCAAAACCAGCATAGCTTTTGGCAACCTTCGAGCCGGGCTTACCGGTAACCGTGAACTCCATCGCCATTTTGTGGCTCTCTTCATCGGCGACCATACCGAACACGATTTCATCGATGTCGCTTAGAACCTTGATCTGCTCTTCGAAGTCCTTGACCTGCTGATCAACCGTCTCGGGATCACCACCGAGATTTTGCAGGCTGTCGATGTAGCCATCCTTGATCATGTCGATGGCTTTTTCGCGAAGCTCATCAGGAACCCGACCGCCATAAACATGGGCTGCGAGGTTGTAGTTCTTTGGCATGTCGCCCAGCATCGACTGTGGATCGGCAGGAAGTTCTGCAAGCGATTTCTCGTCCAAGGCGATGAAGATGTGATCTTCTCTCTCAACAGCGTAAACCGTATCGCTGTCGAAAGGAGTGATTTTGATCACGTCATCCTCGTCGTCAACTTCTGCGACATTGGAAATCGAATCGAGAAAGTCATCGACATCTTTGATCGGTACAAAGACAACTGACTGGGGAACTGGATTGTCACCCTTGAAGTACAACAAAACACCAGCAGGACGATCTCTGTCCATGCCGTTTGTGTATTGATCAACAAAGGACTTGATCAGAAAATTCGCCTGACCAAATCCGGATTCCTTGACCAGGTATTTGATATCGCTCATTTGCTCATTAAGCGGAGCAATCGAAACCACCACGGCGGGTTTCGGAGCTGATTGGGCGTAAGTAGCTGCTACCGCAACCAAAGTGAACATGCCTACCAGGCAGCTCGTAAACATCGACTTGCAAACCGTCTTCACAAGAGACTCCCGAATTTTAAATTGTTGATGATTCGGTGAAGATCCGGCCGCGATTCCATTCGAGCCCTTTCACCAGTTGGAATTGTGGACAGAGACTCAGTTCCAGACAACCGGACTGTTCCCGCCCAACAGAAAGTTTACCCCGAGATCGTCTCAAGGGTTTTAACTTTCATTGGAGGGCGGATTTTTCCGGGATTTTGAGACGCTTCGCACGTCAAGGGAAGCCGGTTTTGTGCTTTACTTCCAATAACGACAGAAGATACAAGCACTTGAGCTTTGACAGACCTAACCGCCGAAGAGCTTGTTGAGCCCTTTTTGCAGTTGCCCGTTGAGCTGATTCTCGATCTGCTGGCCCGCTGATGGGGCTGGCGTCTGGGCAGGAGTCGCGTTTTGACCGCCCGATGGCAAACCAAATTTATCACCCAGAAATCCGCCAAGCTTGTCCTGAAACTTGTTCTGTAGCTTGTTCACTTCCCCAGTGACCCTGTTATTGAGCTGGCCGCCGTATTCATTGAGCTTCGGGTTGATCTTGTCGGTGATCGCATTGCCGATCGCGCCCTGCGCCGCATTGCGCACCAAATCAGTCGACAGTTGTCGGACTGCATTCTTGTCGATAATGGGACGTCCAACCGTTCCCGTAACGGGAATCGAAAGCGACTGTCCGCGAAGTCCCGAAAGGTACCGATTGTCCGCGATCCACTCTTCAGCAATCGGAATCTCTGCCACCATGTTGATTGACTGATCAAAGCCAACGCTGCCGCTGGTTCGAATAATCAGTTCGTCATGAGAGAACTTGATCCCTTCGTGATACACGCGGCGATTCTCCACAGCGACAGGAATCGTCTGCTGTTCAATTTTCAGCCAGGTCTTCAGTTCCCGTTCACGCGAGTCCGGTTTCAGGATGGATTGAATTTGTGTCACCGTCCCCAACAGTTGCTCGGCCATCGGACCGGCCGCAATCGTAACGTCCTGCATCAACAGTGAACCTCGCGCCGAGACGTTCATTGGATCCATGATCGGCATGCTCACGCCCTGAATGTCCGCAGAAAAGACACCCTGCGCGTTGGTTGTATCAGCAAGCCACGGCGCCACGAACTTCAAACCGTCACGGCAAATTTCGGGCGTCACCTGAACGTTATCCAAAAGTCGAGCCTGTCCATGAGTCAGAATCGGATCGCTTCCGCGCATGTCCAGTTGCGGCTGAAGTTTGACGCTGCCACCACTGATCGGAATACCCTCCGTTTGCATCGTCGCCAACTGCTGACGCAAGTCGATTCCAAGATTACTTTTTCCAATCGGTAATCCGGCGAGTCTTCCTTCGTCCCACGCGACAACCGTCTGAACGATCAACTGTTCTGGAACCCAGGCCTGGGATCCGCTGGCGCCAAACAGGGGCCCTTGAATTCGAAACGGTTGCACACCGTTCCCGCTGAGCGACACCATATTCTGGCTGTATGCTCCCAACAGCGAGTTGATCTTTTCGAAGTTTGGCTGCCAGCTGCCTTCCAGATTCGTCTGCATCGATCCAGCCAGGTCCGAGATGGATCCCCGCGCGTCAAAGTCCAACGATCCCGAACGTGTAACGAGTTGTTGAAAATTCAGTGAATCGAAATCACTGCCAATGTTCATTTGTCCGGAAAGGTTCACTCTTGGTTCGCGCCAAATCTCTGACCACGCCTGCCGGCTTCCGACCAGTTGCATCGGAGACCCGCCAGCATCTGCCGCCGCGCGTTGCGTCGCGATCACATCCGTCATCTCTGCGTTGAACCTCGCGTCGGTTCCCTGCGTTGAACTTCTGAACTCCACGGTTCCTTCAGCTGCACCAAACCAGTTGATACTGTCGGGCTCTGTGGAAAGGGAAAGCCATTCGGCAAGACGATTGATGTCAGCCCGAAACGCTGCTGAACCATCCAACTGCATTGCCTCGACTGTTGTCAGCTTCAAATTCTGAGCCGTCGCCGAGACGCCACTGCCTTGCAGGCTGGCCTGTTGCACATCAACGTCGCCTGTTTCCATCGAGTATCCAGCCGTTACGTTGCCAACGACTCGATCCTCACGAATCGAAGCACCATAACCTTCAAAACCCAACTGCTTGATTTCGTACTGACCGTTCTCCACACGGACTTTTGTCGGATCAACGATCGTGATTCCCGCAAAGTTCAGCGCACCGCCGGCTTGAAAATCGCCTGGATCAACGAAGTTCCGCACATGTTGCAGCCAGCCTTCGACTTGCCCAACCACTTGCGTATTGAAAACCCATTGCTGATTCGTGAACGCATCTTCGACTGGCTTGGCCAACGAAAGCACTGCCGTTTCGTTGCCAACATCAAGCCGAGCGCCGGCCTGAGCGAGCTGTAACCGCGAGTTTGCATTCCCCTCCATCAATTGACCACTGCCACTGGTTTGAATCACGATTTTTTCAGGACTCCAACGAGGCGTGCCAGGCAACTCGATGACCGGTTGCGTGACGACGAACTCGCCACCGATCTGGATCGGCTGGTTGGCAAGCTGTGCCATGCTGACTTCGTTTTCACCGACGACTTTCCAGCCAAAACTTCCGGCAAGCGTTCCACCGAATCGCATTGCGCCCAGGTCTGCGAATTGACGAATTCGTTCTGAAAGTTCACCGAGGTTGCCTCTGGCAGTGAAGATGCCTTCGCGGAGCGTGATATTTTTTCCTTCGATCGTCAGGAAGTCCGAAATGAACTCGGATCTTTCGATCGAAATCTGGCCGCGGCTTTCTCGCAACACACCAACGATCCTCAATGGTTGCTGCCAAACGATCGGCTGTCCGCTACGCGTCGCTCGAATGTTGGCCGTATCGACATTGACGACCAGCCGCCGCGCGTCGGCTTCATCCCGCTGTCCTGCATTAAACTGGATGGTCCCTGATTCAAAAGTTACATCTTCATGCAGTTGGAAAGTCGAAGGCAGTCGCTGCAGCAATTTCGCAACATCGATTTCGCCGGACATTTGCAACGTCGTATCAGGAAGCTGACCTCCTGCCGAGAGACTGGCAATCTGTCCCGGATCAAACTGCCCGTTGGCATCGATTCTGCCAAAATCCGTCTCAACGATGAACTGATCGGCAATGATTTGGCTCGACGATAACTGCATCGTTCCGCTTGCAGACAACTGCTCGACATAGAATCGATCTTCATTGAGAAGCTGTGGAGCCACGATTTGCGCGTTGGACACCTGCAAGGATTGAATGTTGGTTGAAATTTCGTTGGTCGCGCCGTTCCAGGCAGCGACAACTTTCGACGTTGCCAACCCGCCCATCTGTGCAGGACCGATGAACTGCTGGCTCAGCGGTGCAATGATCGACAACGGAAACTGGTCTGATTCCAGTTCCACATTGGCTGACGAAAACGTCAACTCGTTTGACCCGGCATCCACTGCTGACTTGAGCAAAACCGTTCCCGATTCAGCGACGCCCAACTGGCCACTGGCGTTAGGGATCAGCGTCATCGCGCGAAACTGCGCCGTCGCCGCAAGCGGTGTTTCCGGTTCCGACAGTGCGGCCGCAACCGAAAGTGAATCGACTTTCCACGTCTGCTGAGCGCCATCGGAAGTGATCGAAGCGGCTCCATCGTGAATTCGCACCAGCATTTTTGGCAACGCCATGGGAGCCGAGGCCGCTTCCTGAGGCTGCATCGGGGATGGCTGCGACGTCGCAATGTACTGCGAAACAGAATCTTCAAGGTTGCTTCCATCGGCACGCATGTGGACGTGCACGAATGGTTTGTAAATATCGACTTCGCCGTAGTCACTTCCAGTGATGAAAGCGTAGAGCGGTTTGCTCGTTTTGATTTCTTCGATCGTCGCCAACTCGTTGCCGGCAAGATCCGTCGCCGTGACATCACTCAACTGAATTGGTTGCATCCAACCCATCGAGGCTTTCCCAACACTAACGTTGCCCTGAAAATCACTCAGCGCGTAATCAATCGCGTACTTTTGCAGGCCGAGCCAACCGATGATGTTCGGCAGCAAGGCCACCAGCAGGACAAGAAACAACAACACCAGCGGCCATCGTCTGCGGCGCGGTTCTGTCGTTGGTCGTGAATCTTCAGTTTCCCGGCGCCTCGAGCGGCGCTGGCTGCGTTCAGGTTCAAACGGATCTTTAGTTCGTCGGTTCGTCATTGTGGCTTCCCTGCCTAACGAAGTTTTGGGCGTGGGAGTCTACCTGGGACACAGAAACCCGGCAATACAGACGCGATCATGGTGGCATCGCTTCCCGTAAATTGCAGGAACGTACAAGTATGAAGCGCAGGCGAGTGAATTCCGCAGCCCACTTTCTCGCTTGCGCTTCGTGCCTGCATTGTCGCATGTCTCCGAAAAATCGAACTTCAGCTCGCTCGATGCAACTTCCTGTTCCAGTCTGGCCTGGATGGCACGGGACAAAGCCGTCGTGCTAGCACCAGTCTGAGCTAGCAACCAATCGACACGGTTGGGGTAAAGAGCAATTTTCGCTTTTGCTACAGTTCCGCCGCGAGTCGAATCAGTTCGGCCACACTAATAATCCAGAGAAATCGGAATTCTGAATGTTCGGACAAGGAAGTCCAAACTTTCAACGGCACCCTTGCACACCCGCGCGACGAACACAGTCACGCGTTGTTGGCTATCGGTGTGCGCCGCGTCGATTCCGTTTTCCCTTTGCGCTAATGTTGGCGGTACTTTGCCTGGTTCTGTCATCAGCATCCCAATCCTGGGCACAACAATCGCACACCCTCAGTCCACTTGGTGCGGAAGTCAAAGGCGATCTCAGATTGCGATTTGCATGGGGTGGAGGTATCCCCCAAGCATGGCGAGGCAAGATCACTGTTGAAGCTGGAGAACTTTCTGTCAACCGAACGCTGGCGATCACTTCCGACGCGCCTTCGACGGTGATTGCGCGAAACGGTGAAGTCTTTATCAATCATCGAATCGCAACGAGCTACGGTGGCGCTGATCTCGCGATCAGGGTTGATGGCAACACGAAGGTGCGCTTTCAGTTGCAATCTGAAAAAGGCGAAACTTTCGAACAACAGTGGACGCTTCAACAACTCGAAGCCGGCATCAACGAGTCAGTCGACCAGGAACAAAATCGCATTTCGATTTCGCGAACTCCCGGTGACGATGTGCGCATCGATATCAATCGCGCCCATTTGATTTTTGAGCCGGGAGAAACATGGCGCTTCGACGCTCAACTTCAGCGCACAACGCTGCGAAGCCGCGATGTTGGCATGCAACTTTCGTGGGGAAGTTCAATATCGCCAGGCAGCCCGCTTCCGAATCAGAATTCGAAAATAACAACTGACGAAACTGGAACTTCCTCAGCTCAATCGTTCGAAGTTGTCATTCCCAAAACAGAAGGAGTCCACGAACTTTGGATCGAAGCCGAGGCACATGCTCAGAAGTCGGCCTTTGGACAGTTTCGTCGACCCAAAAAACTGAGGCGCCGAATTCAGATCGTGGTGGTGTCTCCCGAAGCGCCTCTTACAGAACCATTGGCGACCTGGAAAACGGCACAGGCCTTCACACCTCAACAGCTGCGCGGCGGATTTCGTGCTCCCTGGCCGATACCTCGTCTACCGGGGTCGCAAGAACCGATTCGCAAAGGCGATCTTGCGGTGGTAACGCTCGATGAATCGAATCAGAAAGCACTTGAGTTCGCGCCTGATTCAGCGGTGGCGATTCCAGTTCGCCGTCCCGAAAACCTGTCGCGAAATCAACCCGTTAAAGTTTCGTTGCAGTATCGCCCCATTCCGGGGACCAAGCTGGCGGTACACTACCTTTCATCGACTCAACAAGTCCTACACGGTATGGATTCGGGTATCAGCGTGCCCGATTCGGTTCTTCCGACAAATGCGGACGACAAGGGTTGGATGAGCCACGAGTTTCATCTTTGGCCAGAGGACGAAGCCGGCTATCTGTACATTGCAAATCCTGATTCACAAACCAGGGCACTTGTTGGTGAACTGAAAATCGAAGTCGGGCCTCCACGATTGTCCAATCCAACGAGCGACCTGCAGGATCCAGCGGTATCCAGTCGGATGCGACAGCGAATGGCGATGCTGGAATCTCCGGATTTTGCGGGACTGTTCCAGGCAGCTCGATCGATCGATTCGCAATCCGGTCAGGCACTTGATGACTGGAACACGTTTTACGATTCCATTGATCGGCTGACTCAACATTTGAAAGACAATCTTTACGACGGAGCCTTCGTGACGGTCGCTTCTGACGGAAGTTCGATCTTTCCATTGGGAGAACTTTCAAACGGACCGCGTTTCGATTCAGGCATCTTCAGTTCTTCGGGTTGTGATCCCGTTCAGAAAGATGTCGTTGAACTGATCCTTCGCATGTTCGATCGGGAAGGTTTGAAACTGGTTCCGGTGCTGACGCTCAATACGACGTTACCTCAACTGGAAACGATGCGGAATTCAGAGCCAATGAGTTTCGATTTGGTTGATTTCGATGGGCGATCAATCGACTTCACCCAGCGCCTGTTGCCGATTTACAATCCACTGGATCGGAACCTGCAAGGTGTTTGTCAAACCGGAATCGCACAGCTTGCTGCCCGCTATCAGCAACACACATCCTTTGGTGGTGTTGGACTGACATGTCGACCGGATTGCTGCACCTTGCTGCCGGGAGCCCGGCACGGCTTTGACGACATTACCGTGCAACGATTTCTTCAAGCCGGCAAAATCGATGCGGCGAGCTTTGAACGAAGCTCGCTCCTGGCAAGCGATGGAGAGAATCCGACGCGCGACGCGTGGCTGGCCTGGCGTTCAGCACAAATGTTTGCGTGGTATCGCGACATGGCGAAAGCAGTTCGCGGAACCAGTGACCGATCACTGTATCTGTTGCCTGTTGATATCGACAAAAGGGGCGAAGTCGTTTCGGCCATGAGCCCATCACTTCATCGTTCAGGAAATTTTGCCAAAGTCATACAGCAACTCGGACTCGACTTGCCGGCTGATGCTGAAAAAGACGGCGTCGTCATGTTGGCTCCAAAACAGATTGCCAACGGGTACTCATTGGCTCAGCGTCGCATCGACCTGAACATCGATCAGTCCCGTATTGCTCAACAGTTCTTTGCTGAAAAAGCGGGAGGATCGTTGTTCACGCATCGCGGCAGATGGAAGCAGCTCGATTCTGAAATCTCGATTCCCGGCATGAGTCACGTCACCAGAAAGCAACTTCTTACAACAACAGGAAACGAGTTGCGCAAACGATATATCAACGCGATTCGAAAATATGACTGCCGACTGTTTGTCGACGGCGGCCAGTCGTTACCGCGGGGCGAGCTTCAATCCCTCGATTCGATTTTCCGCATCCTTGGCGAACTTCCTGCTCAGCGATTCAAGGATGTCGGAGAAGCGAACTCTGGCCCCGTTTGCATGCGACAGTACTCAGAGAATGGACAACACTGGTTCTATGCCGTCAACGATTCACCCTGGCCGGTTGAAGTAAGTGCCTTGCTGGGCAATCCGAATCGTCCACCGCAGGTTCTTCAGGCGGCGACATCGAAGGGCGCGTCAACGGCTCCCTTGACGACGCTCACAGGAGACGAGATCACGCTGGATCAAATCGATGGGCGGACACAAATGCGGATCTATCTGGAGCCATGGTCCATGTACGCTGGAACTTCAAGAACGGTCTCCGGGTTCAATCCACTTTCGATCAGCAGCTTCAGCACATCGATGCCGGACGAAGTCAATTCGCAGCTTCGCAAGCAGCTTTATCAGCTCAAAAACAAGCTGGCCAAAGCCAAAGTCGGCAAACCGATAAACGAATTGCAAAACGGTGGCTTTGAGTCGTTCGTCGATCCGGACGAAAGTGGCTGGGAGTTTGGCAACCATGAGCAGGCATCTTTTGACCTGGATTCAGACAGCTTTCACGAAGGAGCCACGTCGCTTTCGATGCAGACAACCGGAAAGCCCGTTTGGATCCGAAGCAATGTTGTCACACTTCCCGATACTGGACGACTTTCGATTTCGGTTTGGCTAAAGACTGCAGATCCAGCCAATCAGCCGCCGCTACGAATTTCTGTCGACGGTGTTTCTGACGGATCCAGTCATTATCGCTTCGGCGCGATCGGAAGCCTTTCTTCAGATCCTGAGGCAAACCCTGTCGATTCAACCTGGCGACGCTTCGCCGTGCACTTCGATGACCTTCCTGAAGACCTGACGAACATCCGAATTGGATTTGATTTGATGGGGCAGGGCCAGGTTTCCATCGATCAAGTCGAACTCTTTGACCGCTGGTTCGATGAGAATGACTCCGAAGCGATGACGCAGTTGCTAGCCGGCGCCAGTTCGCAATTGAGTAACCCGGAGTCACTCGACAACGCCAGACGCATCCTTGAAAGTTACTGGGTCAAGTTTCTCGACGAACACATTGGCGTCGAGACCAGGGGATCTGCAACCCCCGTCGAAAAAGCAAAGCCGTTTGAAATTCCGCTGCCTTCTTTCGACGTGCCCTCGCTGTCGCCAACCAAGCCGAAACGCGTTCCGCTATTCCAGCGTTTTCAGCGCCGCGAATAATTCGGCTTCAACAGCTGGCTGCCTTTACAACCGGCATTTGACACCGTGGCTGCGGCGTCTAACCGCAGTGCACCGTGGCTGTGACGTCTCGCCGCAGTGTAT
>CAYUNP010000067.1:0-1279 GCA_964446085.1 uncultured Pirellulaceae bacterium | reverse complement strand
CGTGGCTGCGGCGTCTCGCCGCAGTGCTGTTGATCCAATACACGCGCAAAACGCAGACACATTTCTACCGACCATGGAGATCAGTAAAGCTTGTCGAATCCAACAACGAACGACCTGAAACGCCATACGAACTAAAACGCTGGCTGGTTCGCAGCTGTTGTCGACCAAGATTCGTTGGCGAGCCAGGAAAATACCACGGCACCTGTCCCACTCTCAAAAACGGACGCAAGTCACTTCGAATCGCTCCGAATCTGTATGCCTGACCGAGAGTCGGCGATGATCTATAGGACGAAGAACCGCGCGAAGCGTATCGACTGGTGCTGGTACTGTACCGGCTTGAGCTCAAACGACTCGGGTACCCTGGGGATGTTATTGGCGAACGCCTGGAAGATCTGGGCTTCACAGAACTGGAAAAGAAAGCTGGCGACCGTCTGGTCAACGAAACCGACAGAAATCGATCGTCACGGCTTTGAAATTGGAAAGGGAAGGGGTCGAAAGCACTGTCCAGCAAAGCCGAAGGGAGCGCTTTACTTTTGTTACCAGGAGCAACCAACACGTTGACCAATGAAACAGGTGAAAAACCCACCACCAAATTTGGTGACCGCTCTGGTTCGTCCGCGAGACTGACCGCCAGGAAGGTTCCTGACTTTGCCTGTGCATTGAGCACATCCAGGCGACACTGTGCGAATTCGGATTCAAGTTCCATCATCCGAATCCTGTGTCGATAGCCATTCATTTCGTTCTGTTGCCCAATCGCAAGAGCGTTGCCCAATCGAGAATTCTGTTGGTTAAATGTACTGGCTGCAGCGATCTCCAAACGTGAAAGTACTTCCTTGAGAAACTCTTTCTCAAGATCTGAAGAAGCCTTCTGAAATTGCGCTTCGTGATGCTCAAACTGAAATCGGATTTCCTGAGTCAGTGAACGTTCATCGATCGCCGCCAACTGGGCTACCGAAGAAGGTTCCTGCTGCATCAAATAATCCATCACCTGCTTTTGTTCCTGTTGCATCAGCAGGAGTTGATCAATTCGACCTTGCAGAATTTGAACATCCTTTGCATTGGTCATATTTCTGGCGAGCAGTTCGTTAACTTTCACCATGCGCTCCCGTTCCCGAGTTAGTGCCTGTGCGATCAGTTGATCGTGAACCTGACACTGCTTCCGACTGGCCGCAAGTAATTCTTCAGAAATCTGATTTGACCCATGGTCAGCTTCACTGCCGAGAGTGTCACTGTGTTGCTGCATCCAGTTTTGAAACTCGGTTGCCAAAGCCTGATGGGC
>CAYUNP010000066.1:19461-24615 GCA_964446085.1 uncultured Pirellulaceae bacterium | reverse complement strand
ACCGAAAACCGAAAACCGAAAAAAAAAAGCGACCACAGGAAGACAATCTCTTCCTGTGGCCGCACCAATCGCCCTCGTCACATAAGTGAGCTTTCAGGTGTTTCGTTGTCGCCAATCGCTATGGGATGAACGCCAGGCCAACCGATGCCAGAGCCTGGCGGCGGATACCGGCCCGACTGAACGGAATCGGATCCAACAGCCATGGAGCACAATTGCCGGGACGATAGAATCCCAATGCATACTGACACTCGTTCGGTGGATTGATCGCCGTCTTGTATGGCAGGAACAGGATGCTTTTGAAGAAATGTAGCGTCGAATGAACTGGCTGCATGTATGGACCTCGCGAATGTCCGTATCGTTCAAGCTGCACGTTCTCGAAATACAAAGGCTTGTGGCAGAGCGACGATGCGTGCCAGGATACCGTTTGAGGAGCCCAGTTTCGCTGAACCGATCCACGCTGACCGACGGAGCAAACCGACGGCAACAGCCAGTTTTCATGAATGGCAGCCCAATCAGCTTCCGACAGTTTGGCATAAGGCAGCTTCAATCCAGAATCAAGGATCACGTATCCGCGTCGCAAGTCAATCATCGTTCCTGTCGCCAGAACGGTACCGGAAGGATCCGTCCACGAGCGTGTGAGGTTTTCGATCTCAGCCCGTCGTGGGCTTGCTGGCGGACTGATGTCGAGCGAAATATCGCGAATCGATGTATCGAGAAGAAGACCTCGCAGCTCTTCACAGCCACGCTCATCAAACACAGGCGGCCCATCGCTATCTTCATCTTCATCGAATGGGTCTTCGTCATCATCAATCAGATCATCCAGCTCCGCATCAAGGGCACTTCTGGCACGTCGTGCTTCTTCGGCCGCATCTTCATCGTCCAAATCAAGCAAGGATGGTTCGTCGTCTGTTGATGACCGTGGTGGAAGTTCACTGTCGAGTCCCGGTTTTCCGTTGTCCAGTTCTTCCTGAAGCTGCCGAAGGCGTTCCTCATCAGTCAAATCCTGTTCTCCATCCTGAGGAACACGTTTTGCTCCCGCGTTTCGGAAAACAGAAACCGGTTCCTGTTTTGTTGCAGATCCGTAGCTCATCGGTCGTGAATGAGACGATACTTCAGGTCGACGCACACCGCTGCCAATCACGTCCTGCGACGAAGCCAATCGAAGTTCTGGCAAAGCGTCCGCTTCATCGTCAACAAATGAGGGCACAATGACCTGTTCACTCAACGCGAGACTTCTTCCGCTGCGATATTCTGTCTTGGGAGCTCGCTTTGGTCTCTTTTGTGCCAGCTGAGGGATCACTGGTTCGTCGGCCAGTGTCGGAAGTACCACTGCGGGTGCATCCACAGTCCTGGCTTCGGTCGTGTGATCAACCAGTGCAACTGGAGAGTGTTGTTTTGGTGTCGGAGCCTGAGGAACCCGTGTCGCGTGAACTGGAACCTGCCTGGCCACGTTGACTTGAGCCCGAGCCGGCTGTGGATTCTGTGGCCGGGTAAATCTTTTCTTGAATGCCGTCGAAATTCGATCCTGAAGACCAACAGCCTTTCGTGTTTCATTTTGCCATGGCTGCGTTTGTGGTAACGCTGGCGAAGTTCGTCGCTGAGCAACCTGAGGATTTGTTCTCACTTGCCGTTGTGCGCGTTGCTGTTGTTGTCGCCGCGCGAGTTCCTGTTGTTGTGCGAGCTGCTGCTGTTGTGCGACCTGCTGCTGCGCCAGTTGCTGCTGCGCCAGTTGTTGCTGTTGCTGAGCAAACTGCTGTTGTACGGCTGCCGGCGGAGGCGATGTTCGCGGAAAAGCAGCCAAGCCCTGCACTGGTTGAGCGGGAACGGTCTGACGATATCCTTGTGCCGCCAACGTTTTGGAAGCTTGAAGCTGATTCAGCGCCGCATTGACTTGAGCATCTTGCGAGCGAGTAACGTACTCGTTTTGGCGTCGCATGTACTCTGCCATGTTGGCAATCTCGTTGCTTCGAGACACCGAATTTTGCTGCGGCGGACGTGGCTGCTGCTGTGGTCGTTGTTGCGGCGGTCGTGGTTTTGGTTGATCCGCGAGCGTTTCTTCGCTCTCGAGAACAGACCAGGCCACTGGCTGAATGTGAACTGGCGGAGCGTACCTTGCCGGCTCCTCAGTTTCCTGTCCCATCGCAGGCGAAACCAGAATGGCAGCTCCTGCAAACAGCACCGCGGATGCCGATCGAGAAATGAATCGGCAGAATGTTGACTTACGTGAAGTCTCCTCCAGCACCATCTGTGCTGTAGTTGGGAGCTTCCTGTGTGATCGCAATGTCATGAGGGTGGCTTTCTCTTACGCTCGCAGGAGACACCTGGATAAACCTGGCATCCGTGCGCAGCTCCTCGATGGTCCTCGTGCCGCAATAACCCATTCCGGCTCGGAGTCCACCAACTAACTGGTAAACAAAATCGCTCAATGCCCCCTTGAACGGTACTCGCCCCTCAACCCCTTCCGGTACGAACTTGCCAGTTCCAGAAGCTGATTGTCGGTAGCGTTCACTCGATCCCTTGGCCATCGCACCGATTGAACCCATCCCGCGGTAAACTTTAAAGCTTCGACCGTGGTACAGGATCATGTCGCCAGGGCTCTCCGTCAGTCCGGCAAATAAGCCACCAATCATCACGCAACTGGCTCCAGCAGCGATCGCTTTGGTGATGTCACCTGAATAACGAATTCCCCCGTCGGCAATGACAGGAATGTTGTGTTCGTCAGCCACTTTGGCTGCCTCGTATACAGCTGAAATCTGAGGCACGCCGATTCCACTGACGACTCGCGTCGTACAAATTGAACCGGGACCGATCCCGACCTTGACCGCGTCAACGCCTGCATCGATCAATGCTTTGCAGCCTTCGGCCGTAGCCACGTTGCCTGCAATCACATCGATATCAAATTTCAACTTGATCTCTCGAACCGTCTCGATGACGTTCTTCGAGTGACCATGAGCACTATCAACGACCAGCACATCAACATCTTTTTCGATCAGAGCCGCGACTCTTTCGAGATCGTGAACTCCAACGGCGGCTCCTGCCCTCAACCTGCCAAGTGAATCTTTGCAGGCGTTGGGAAACCGACGCATCATGTCGATGTCCTTAATCGTTATAAGGCCCTTCAGTTTCCTTTCTTCGTCAATCAGGAGAAGCTTCTCCACCTTTTTTGCCGTTAAAATTTTCTCAGCTTCCTCAAGTGTCACAGTCCCCGTAGCTGTTACTAGCGGTTCGGCGGTCATCACCTCAGACACCGCAATTTCCGTGGTTTCGAGAAAGCGAAGATCGCGACGCGTCAGAATGCCAGTAAGCGTGCCATTTGCTAGCACGATCGGCACACCGGACACATTGTTCTGCTGCATGATGTCTTTGGCATGGCCGACGGTTGCGTCGGGAGGCAGCGTTACGGGATCTTCGATGATCCCGTTGGCTGATCTTTTGACTTTGTAGACTTCTTCAGCCTGCAGATCGGCAGGCATATTCTTGTGGATGATCCCGATACCGCCGACTTTGGCCAAGCCGATCGCCATGGAGGATTCGGTAACAGTGTCCATTGGGCTGGAGAGGAACGGAATGTTCAACCCAATTCGCTTGGTCAGCCGAGTCGAGACATTAACGTCGGCGGGAACGATTTCGCTGTAAGCGGGTTCGATTAGCACATCGTCAAAGGTGATGGCTTGGTAGCGAATTTTATCTTGCATGAGTTGCCCCATTAGTTGTCTAAATGAAGCACCAGATTATGGATCGGTTTCATTTTTTTGACAACCAGCGGAATCCCGGGTTCAGCCAGATTTTGAGCCGTAAGTGACATTTGCAATGTCAACGAGCGCTATTTGCCAAAGTTCCAGCAGACCACAGCATCTGTGGCGAGGCTCGCCGCAATATTGCGACTGCGGCGTCTCGCCGCAGTATCTGTGTGCATAGTCTCGCCGCAATATTGTGGCTGCGGCGTCTCGCCGCAGTACTTCCGACCACTGTGGCGAGACGCCCCAGCCACATCCACATCCATTAGCAACTGAATTACTCAATCAATATCATCGGTGGATCGACACGCAGTTTCCTCATCGCGTCGAACTCTTTCTCGATGAGTGCTCTTTGACCACTGATAAACAATTCCCTTGAAGGTTTTGGCCTGTTGGATGACTCGTTCCACAGCCGCAAAACACGGTCGCGTCCCTGCTGCTGAGTCTGCTCTGATCCAACGAAGTCATAGTCAAATTCAGAAAACTGCGGCAACTCTTTCAGTGAGTGGTAACCGATGAATCGCACCACGTCGTAGCTGTCGGTCAGCAGCTCCGCGAGGTAGGGAGCCATCCAGTTGGTTTCAGAAGCTTGCTGCGCCGGCGACCAACCCATATGCCAGCCCACGATCGCCCGTTGTCCCGCATCCCCCTTGAGAATCCAGCGAACCGACGAAGCAACCTCACTCTCCTCCGACGTCAACTTTGGCAAAGGCCGTTCGTACCACTCCTCAAGATGCTCCGCAGTCCACCTCAGCGACTTGTCCAGGTGGCAAAGATTACACGCGTTGGGGCGGCCCGTGGCGACGGTTGTCGCTACGTCGGGACTGTCGATCGTGTGGCTTCGCATCGCCTTCATCAAACCCAACGACGTGTGAGGCATGTGGCAGTTGTAACAATTGCTTCCCGATGACTCCGGTGCATGATGCGTATGCAACGCCAACTTCTCTTCCGACTTGTACTCGGCGTGACATTGCAAACAGGCGTCATTCCCGCGCATGCTAACCTTCATCTGATCGTCAGCCCACTGTTCCCTTGGCCGAGAATCATTTTCGCCGGGGTGCATATCATGGCAGGACATACAGGACATCGTGCCACGTTGGTAGCAAGGCGTCTCCAACAATCCGTTGTATTCACGCCCACTCACGCGAACCATTCCGTCTGACCAAAACTGCTGCTCCCAGAATTTTGGATTGCGTTTTAGCTTTTGTTTGACGATCAGCAGATCTTCGTCTTTTCCAAATCGAAACACATGACGCGAATCAGTCAACTCATCCCCGGGCCGGAAAGCAAACCCCTCCCGCAGCATATAGTCGCCTTCGGATTTCTGATCATAAAAGTCAAACACGGAATGACACTGTCCGCAGGTTTGAGAAGACTTTTGATGCGAGAGATTGGCCGGGTTAATCATCTCCGGATT
>CAYUNP010000066.1:0-19361 GCA_964446085.1 uncultured Pirellulaceae bacterium | reverse complement strand
AGGTTTGAGAAGACTTTTGATGCGAGAGATTGGCCGGGTTAATCATCTCCGGATTTCCAATCGGACGCCCTGAAGCCGACGCCAGCTCAGCATGCTGGGCAGCATGAGCTTCGCCAGGACCATGGCAAGCTTCACAGGAGATTCCAAATTCAGCGACATGCGTATCGAACCCGGCCGCGGGATCGAGGCGAGGCTGTCCACCTACGACATGGCACTTGATGCAATTGTGGTTCCACGTCCCCTCGTGCATACTCAAACCAGACGACGGCAGCATGAAAATCGAGCCGTAGGGCACCCATCGTTGCTCTTTGTTAATCCAGATAAAAGGGATCTTTTTGAGCGTGCGTTCCTTGTCGGTTTCACACCAAAAAGCCTGCTGGTGGTGAGCGCCAGTCATCAGTACGATTTTGAAAACTTCACTTGCCTGCGACTTGCCTTCATTGGAAGCCTGCAGGTTTTTCAATTCCATAAAGTAGTCATCGCCCTGGTGAAAGAATCGAAACTGCTGGCCAGAACGAGTTAGAACTTTGTCGTCAAAGTCGGCGATCACCGAATCCTGGGACGGAACCTGCGTCATTGTTCGATGATGTGACGCGTGCCATGTATCGTAGTGCTCGGCATGGCATTCACGACAACTGTCAGACTTGATATAGCCACGACTTGCCATCTCGATTGGGCGACTCTTACCGTTGACAGGGCGTACCTGAGATTCAACGGGCCCAACTTTATTCTTCGACGCGACGTCGTCTTGCCCTTCAACAACCCGGAAATCCTGCGGTGCAAATCCGTTGGCCAGCACGATGCCAATCACGGCACTCGCCAGGACCAGTAGCCCAAGTGCCAACCATTGCTTTTTTTGCAATCTCTTTCCGCTCGCCACGATGCGTTTTCCAAAGTCAAAAATCAATCAAAACAAAAGCCGTCTCTCCATCGAGTATATCCCTGCTTTAGTCTTTACTGAATCTTAATCAGTTTTTTCGACATAGATTACCTGATGTGGCTGCGGCGTCTCGCCTTTTAGCCGCGAGCTAATTCCGATGGATCGTGACTTTGCATCCATCTGGGGCCGAATTCCTGAAGCGTTCAACGGCGGCCTCTGATACGCTTTTTTCCGAAACGTAAAGGGTGAGAACTTTCAGGTTCTCCGGAACGACAAAATTGCGAAGCCCATCTTCATCGATCACATTCGACAGGATGTCAACGACTCTCAGTGATGGCATTTCGTTCAGAAAACTGAAATCTCTCACCGTCGAAACGTGCATCGTTAGTGACTTCAGATTTTTAAGACGACTAAACTCTGCCGCATCCGAGTCAGTCAATTGACAGCCACTGATAAAAAACAGCTTCAGTTTTTGCACCGCAGAGCACTCACAAAATTCTTTCCAATTCGTGGTGGTCGGACCCGCAGGGGCCATCGAAAAGCTCAGCATTTCCAAACTCTTGTTCTTTAGCTTTCTGGTGAGCTCTGGACCATCTGGGCAGTTGTAAAAACCAAGTCGGCAAAAATTGTGGTTCGCATCGAGCCAGTTCAAATCCAGCTCGCCTTCACCGTAGCCAGAAAAATGAATGGAATTCGCATTGAGAGAACCCAGAAATTCGGCGTGACGTTCCAACTCTCGCGAATCAAAATTGTTCTTGGGCATCCCCCCGAAATTCGCCTCAAAACTAACCACACCAAGGTTTGGAAGGCGGTCAGCGACTTTCATAAATTCACCTAGCTCCATTTTGCTGTTAATGTTTACGCCATAAATTTCATTTGCAGCAGGAAGTTGGGCATACTCGCCCATCAGTCTCACAACCCAGTCCGGCAAACTTTCTTTCTCGCTATCGGGCTCATTATAAACTGGCACGTCTGCATCAAGATCGATGTCCCTGAATCCCTCCACCATTTCAACACCTGCGAAGACGAGTGCTCGCGATGGCACTCGTGCCTGTCGAGCTTCATAAACAGGTCGCATAGAGATCCCCATGAACACGGCGAACAATGTGAACGCGACAAACGCCGATTTCAGATTGATCCGTTTGCGCATCAGAACGAGAGCCGCAACAAGGAGCGGCAGGACCGCCACGAAAATGACGCCCATCGTTGTTCCAGCGTCGACTGAATCATGCCAGCCATAATGCGTTATGAATTGGATGAAGCCAAACTCAAAAATCAGCACACCGATCAACAGGCTCAATCGTACCCACCGACGCTGCAGCGCGCTCGCGATCCAACTTTTAGGATTGGAACCATTGGCTTGTGTTGATGACATGAACGCTCCCTTTTGTGGCTGCGGCGTCTCGCCGCAGTATCTTCATGTGGCTGCGGCGTCTCGCCGCAGTATCACACGACTACTGTGGCCAGACGCCCCAGCCACATTTTAACGGATGCCTATCGTAGGTGACGACATCCAACGCTCCGAATTGTTGCCATTTCTGCTATGGGAAATCACTTGTGCAAAAATTTGCTCACGCCCCGAACTTTTGCAACTCTCCTGCGTCCTACCCGCGGAAGCGTAGTAATGCTGGTTTTAAAATCGAGTTTACTCGCGTTTGTCGTCGCTGGCTTCGGTCAGCGGGCGTGCCAAACTGGAGCCCGGAAATTCTCCTGGTTGGCTGAATCGTGTTCGCATATCGGGTACTCTGGTGGGAGCATTCGACACGATGCTCGGGATCCTTAACCACCTCGGATCGCCTTTGAGCCGCTTGTTCGCAAGCGTCACTTTTTATGCCGCCGATAGACAAAACGTACAGTCGCACATGGCCGACGGGAGAATTCGAAGCATGTTTCTCTGGGACGCAAGTCCTCGAAACGGCTTTGCCAACCTCACGAAGGCCTGTTCAACCGAACCGGGAAAACAGAAAGCATTCTTTACACACCTAAATGGCTCGGCTGCGGTATTCGCGGCCGAGCCTTTTTGATTCGATACGATGGACGACCTGAAACTTTGGAATGATCTCGCAACTCGATCTGCTGATGACCCGGAACTGGGAAAGCAGATCCTTGAGTTCGAAGCTGATCGCGCCAATGGAAAAAAGAAAGCTGACCGCTGGGTCTACGTCGGCGACTTCATCCGAATCCTGCCACGCCAGTCAGAAGAAGTCCAAGCCGCTATCCTGCGGATCCTCGTCGGCATGCTCGGCCAGAGCGCCATCGAAGCTGTTGTCGATCGGATCAATGCGGATGTTTCACTGCCCATTGCCAATCAAGCCGCCAATACGCTGGTCAAAAACGGCCCTCGATTCCAATGGCAACTCGTTCACGCATTCTTCTCCAGCAACAAAGCAATTCGAAGCCTGGCCCCGTCGCTCATTGATTCTTCGATCACGGCATCCATGGGTCTACACCTGTTAGTCGACGACGAATTCAGACCAGAACTGCTGCCCAAACTTTATGGCATCAAACTTCCAGCCGAATCCATTGACACGATTTTTCAATTCTGGGCAACTGACATCGTCTCTGCGCAGCAAGCTCAGTGGCTGATGGCGGGCATCTCCGATGACGCGATGGTCGCAGCCATTGAAACAGACACGGTCAAGTTGGGCTTCCCGATGAAACTGCTGGATCAGCTCTACGTGGAAGACCAGCACTCGTCGCTCATCGAAGAAGCAACGCACCACCTGAAACTCGCTCACTGGATTTTCGATCTCCATTGCAATCCTGATCTACGTGCACTTTCGCCGCATGGGGTCGATGTGGGAGCAAATTGGGTCCAGTCCATGTATACGGTCTGCAACAAACAGAGCCACTACACACCGGCTTTCGTTTTGGCCCTTTTGCTGTGGTTACACAAACAGCCCGAAATGCCGCAGCCAATCGTCAATCTGTTGATGTATCTGGACCTGCGCACTTCGACGTTGAAGTGGATCTCGAAAGCAAAACGTCGCGAAGCACTCACATCGCTTTACAGCATTCCTTTCCACAAAGATCATCCACAGGCAGACGTTGCTCTCAAACTGCTCAAGGAAACCACGCTGACCCGGCGCGAATCAGGGCAACTTGATTTGGCCGTGATCGGTTCACTGGTTCGCTGTATCAGTTCACCGACTGAAACATTTGAAGCTCTGTTCAGCAAAGAGCAAGTTGTCGCCGCATTCCTGGAGTCCCCAGAAGAGTCGATGGCTTTCTTCGAGGCTCCTCTTTCGACCAAGTACATCTGCAATGTTCTGAATGTTCTTTGGAAGCAGGGCAATGGCAAAAAGAACAGGATCCGAACCTGTGCGATGCTGGCGCTCAACGTGCCGAGCACACGGATGGGCATCCTTGACGACCTGGAATCAGCGCAGTGGAGCAACTTGTTGACGGAGGCCCTTCGCATTGTTGACGCTTCCGCGTCTTCGTTTCCCCAAAAAAGAATCGGCCTGTTGGCAAAGCAACTTTGCTTTCGACTCAAATCGCAATTTGATTCGACGTTGGTTGCGATTCTTGACTTTGAGGCTCCACATAAAAACCAGCTGGGCGTGGAACTGTTTGACGAACTCAGCAGAAATACGCCTGCTGCGACGATCGTCGCTTTTGTGAAACGACTGGTGGAGTCTGAACTCGAAAAATTCCTCACGCTGGTAGACCATGCTTCGGGTATACCAGTCGCCCTGGAACGATTGCTCGTCGATGACTTGCAGCGTTCGAAGGTCACTGCCGCGACTTCATGGGCTCAGGAAAAGCTCGCGTCACTGAAACTCAAACCAACCGGCCAGAAGACAGCCGTGACCGGAACGGCTCGCCTGACACCAGCGGAAGCAGATGCGATCGCCAACTGTGCCGAATCAGATCTGCACAGCAACATGGGGCCAGCATTGAAAGCACCTTCTTTCGGTGTGGTCGCTGCGCTTGAACGACGAAAACCTCCAACCAAATCAAACATTCAAGTCCTGTGCGCGCTGGCGGCGTGTCGCGACAGCCTGCCCGGCGTTGACCGCCTGGCAAATCAATACACCGGCTCTGACTCTGATGGCTCCAACGACCTGAAACGAACAGTCAACTCGCAATGGATGAACAATTCAGCATTGCCACTGATCGGTAACGCCTTCATTCACCTGTGGGAATATCACCTCTTCGAGGTGGACGCAGCAATTGACCGACTTGCCAACCTCACGGAAATCGCCAGTGAATTGAAGACTCCCATCTTCGCAGAAGTTCTATGGCGCACCGCTTCGCGTCTGGTTGACGTTCAGGCAGCACGCAACAAAGAACGTTACTATCAGCTCATCTCTCCAGCATTCGTTGAGTCATGCGTCTTCGAACTGCGCGGAACCTACGGCGAGATCGCGGCGGCGATTCTGGTGCGTGCGTTTTTGACTCGCGAATCTGATGTTGAGCACCATCGGAACGAAGTCACCGAGATGATTCCCTCACTCCCCAAAGAGGTGCGGAAAATTCTTGGCCGCTGGGTGTCCGTGGAAGGGCTCACTACGGCGAAACGGATCGAACGGGGCAGGGCGGCTACGAAAATCGAGGAGTCTCTTCGCAACAAAATTGGCAGCAGTTCTGCAATCGCACAACTGAAGCGATGGTGCAGCGACACGAACTGGAAAATTGCCAATGCCGCTGCTCAGCGTTTACTGGAATTGCGAGGGGAAGGTGTTGAGGCTTTGTTGGAAGTCCTTGTTTTCCAACCATTGATTCCGCGATTCGACATCGTGGCCGAGACAATCCCGTGGTTCGATTCATCACTGCCTGAAACAGCCGATGCATTGGACATTCTTCGTGAGATGGCAATCGCCCGCTCCTCATCTCCTTTTCGGCGATTCATGCTCGCATCACAGCTTTTGCAAACAGATCAACTCTACAACGATTTCGAACTAATTGGGTCGCTTGTCGAAGCCACTCAAAATGGTGGCGAATTGCAATGGTTTGTCTCCGATGACTGGAACTCATCACTGACAGCCGTCAAAGAAGCGATGGACGAGCTTGATTTTGCAATCCTTGTTGCCACATCAAATCAATCCCAGGCTTATCTCAAAGCAGTCAGCTTCCTGATTTCCGGTCGCAAACTCGGAAAACGTCACATTGCTGCGGTTGAGGATTTTCTTCGCTGTGGCAGTAAGCGAGCTTACGACTTGCGGATCGCCGCGGCTCAGTGGCTACGTGCCGAAGAAAGCAGCGTCGGACTTCCTTTGATCGCCGCGCACCTGAACGACGATTCCACTGTTCTCTCCCAGTCATCTTTCAAAGAAGTACAACGTGTCGCATATTCGGCCGTCGCAAAAGGCTGCCGTGAGACTGAGCAAGCGATCATCCAATCCCTGCGCCGTTCTGAAACTTTAACCGAAGAGCAACAAACAAGGATCCTGGAATGGCTGGTCGCAAACGCAGGCCATGTTTCGACAATTGACTCCGCCGTACCTTCTCTGGGATACGAAGGACGCATATCCAAACTGACTCAGGTTGCCCGAACATTCAAATGGGGCATCAATCAGGCACTGGAATTACTCGGCCAAAAATTCAACATCTCGATGCTGACCGATTCTGACCTCGGCTACACGCGACTCAACGAGAACAAAGTGTTTGTCAACATTTTGCCAATCATGGAAGGTCGTCAAAATGGTCAGAAAGTCGTTGAAGGATTGATCCTTCACGAATTGGGACACCACATCTATCACAAAGGAAGAGCAAATCAGAAGATCTGGAAAAAGGCGCAAAGAAAGGGTCTGCATGGACTATTGAACATCGTCTCTGATGAACACCTCGAAAGAAACCTTCGCACAAAAGACAGCAAATACGATTCGCGGTTAAAGCAGTTGGCATCCTTTGCATTCCAGCACACCAAAAAAGATTTCGGCGTCCAATCGTTGCTGCAACTGTTAAACGTTCGAGCACTCGAAGTCCTTTCTCAGATCAAACTTGGAGTCACTGATTCACCGGTTCGCGTTCGAGTCGACAGCGGTCAGTTGCTACGTCATCTTGAATCAGCGGGAAGCAGCTTCTCGAGATTCTTCCGCGCGCTGCGAATGGGATTGGGCAATCGCTACAACGATCCCAAAGTCGACGAAGCGCTCAAACTTTTCAATCGTAGTTTCCGCAAATCCAACATGCGCCAGCTCTACGAGATTACGTTGAAGCTAAAAGAGATTTTCCAGGACGACTGTGGTTTCACGAACTTCATTTCGCAGGACGGACTTTTACACCCGAGTGAACTCGAACGGGCGCGAGCAGGTCGAGGGATGACGGACGAACAGATCGATCAGGAAATCAGACGGATCACTTCGCGCGAAGAACTCGAACGATCCAAAGCATCCGAAGGAACGACGGGAGGTCGCGCAATCAACGTCATCGACGAGATTGACTTTACGCCGATCAACAACGTCATCAAAGCACCCTTCAATCGTGAAGCCGCTCGTGAGCTTTCCCAAACCGTCGTTTCGTCAGCAAAGATGCTGCGTAATTACCTGCAGGATTTGGGAGAAATGCACGTTCAACAACGCCGCAGGCTCAGCGGCTATCGACTCGACCGACAAGCCGTCAATCGTTTGGTCACTCGACAGGATCCGCGAATGATGATTTCACGGCGACGAGAGTTTAAAAACGATCTCTTCATCGGTGTCGCGATCGACTGCAGCGGATCAATGGCTTACAACGAGAACATCGAACTGGCCAAACGTTTTGCGGCGCTGCTGGCCGAATCGACTCGTGATGTGGACGGGATCGACCTGAAGTTGATCGGCTTTACCGATGACACGATCTTTGACGTTGGCGGAAATCAGCGAAATGCAATCCACACACTACAGGCTGGCGGAGGCAACAATGATGCCGCTGCGCTGTGGCATATGGCTCAGGAAGCACTCCGTTCGAAAAGAAAGTCCCGCTTGCTGGTAATGATCAGTGACGGATTGCCCACGGAATGTTCTGTAGAATCTTTGCGAACCCTGGTGCGAAAACTGACTCAGAACTTTGGAATCAGTTGTGCCCAGTTGGCGGTCGAAGAACTCGAAGAAGTTTGCTTTCCGGATTACGTGTTGGTCAAGTCGTCTTCGGAGACCGCAGCGATTCGGAAGTTCGGCGCGACGATCGCGAAACTGATCAGGAAGACGATTTCAGGTTGATAAAGGTGGCATAGGCTTCCAGCCTGTGGACGCGATTCGATCCGCAATCATGCAGTTCACAGGCTGGAAGCCTATGCCACCTAACCACACTCAAAACCAAACAGACAAATGACAGCGAAACTCACAATCGAATCGATTTCGGTCGACAAAAAGTTCGAGACAACTTTCTGGGCCAATCCAGTAAAAGAATCTTCGTACCGATTTCGCGCCACGCACCTTGACGGTCAACGGGCTCCCAAAGTCATACTGAGCGATGACGCGCGGATTCATCCTGGCAAGCCGTGTCTCGTCAAAGTGACTCAGGTCGAGAAACCAAATCGAAACGATCGCGGCTCAATCATTGTCGAACTGGTCAAGATGCTGGACTTTCAAATCGAAGGAGTCTGGCTCGACCCGGTCGTGTCGCGGAAGCTTCAGGTGTTGCTCGACAGCGGACTGAACATTTTGCTCGACGGTCCGCAGGGCTGCGGCAAAACGGTTCTGGCTCGTTCGATCGCAGATTCGCTGGGGCTGGAGTTTGTGTTTTTCAACTGTGGCGCGGTGATCGATCCGTCCGACTTTTTTGCTTCCATTCAGATTCGCGCGTCCGAGTCCGGATCTCCCGTCACCGACTTTGTCAAAACCGAAGTCCTTGAAGCTCTGGAACAGGCGATTGAAAATCCGCGACGGCGCTATCTGGTCTTCCTCGATGAATTCAATCGATGCCCGGAGTCGGCTCGCAACGCACTGATGCCGGCGCTCGATTCGACTCGGCGTGTTTATCATCCGATCGACAATAACTTTATGCAAATCTCGGACAACGTGCAGTTCATCGCGGCAGTAAACCGCGGCAACGAGTTTTCAGCCACTTTCGGAATCGACGCAGCCCAATTGGACAGGTTTGCCCCGCTGCAAATGGATTATTTGCCACCTCCCGAAGAAGTGAAACTGCTACAAAGAAAGCATCCGGAATTGTCGGTGTCCCTGATTCAGGCTGTCGTGAACGTTGCTCATGAGTTGCGCGACATGGACGAACTCAATGCTGGTCTTTCGGTGCGAGCAACCGATGAAGCCTGTACTTACCTGAAGCACCCGCTGATGGAAGACGAACAGTTCCACCACCTTGGCGAAGTGCTCAAGTCTTCTTTCTGTGGACGGTTCTCCGGGCGTTGGTCCGACGCTGCAACTGACGCTGGCGTCGCGTGGCAAAAAATCCGCAACATGCTCAAGAAGAAATCAAAAACGTAAACCAAACTTCAACGAAGAATGACAGTCAACTGCAAGTTGCCTGTCACAGCTTTGGGCTTTGCCGGATTTGCGCTTCCCATGACGCTCACTCAACTCTCAGCTTCTCCCAGGTAACCGCAGACCCATTCTGAACACCAAGAGCCAACTTGTTGTTGATTCCCAAAGTCATTTTGCCTTCGAAAATGTTCTTGCCATCGAGCTTGACCAGTGTTGCACGAGTCCTGTGATCATGTTCAATCGACAGCTTGATTGGTTTATTTATTTTGATTCCATCCACTTTTTCTTTCAGGCCCATATTCCATTCGCCATCTGCGAATTGAAAAACGTTCAGACCATATCCAGCGGTTATTGATATTTGAGAAAAGGATTCACGTTGGCCAATGCGAATATTCAGTTGATTCCCTCCCGCATTGTGAATCGTCGCGGTTGTCGACACAGTAAACGAATCGTTCAACGTCGACTGACGCCAACAAGTCGCTGTGGAACCAGGAAAACTGATCTGATTCCATTCAGGTCCAAAAGTCTCAAGTGACCGACCGGCCTCACACCACACCGGAGAAAGCGATTCAACGTATTTCTCAAACTGCCTATCCAAAGTTTTCGCATCAACCGCCAGATGCTCCAACAGTAGTTTTTTCGAGCGTTCGGCAAAGTTTGGACCGCCTCCAAGGCGACGCAAGTCCTGTAAAAACGCCTGAAATTCAGTTGGGTATTTCGAAGCCAACATGCTAACGAAAATCCCACGAACGCTATACCTGTGATAGAAGCCGACTTCGAGAGTTTGGTTGTCAAGCAACGTCGTCGCCGAAGGCAATTTTCTGTGCTCCAACAGTTTCCTGACTCGCCGACAATCGAATCCAAAATCGGGATCATGCTCGGGATCTTTCGAATAACCTGTCGCAGCAAGCACACGTTGATCCAGAAATGAAGCGACGCCATCAACCAGCCATTGAGGATGATCTTTAAACGAGTGCGGCATGTGGTTGAATCGAACCAAATGAGCCATCTCATGAGCCAACAATCCAGCAGAAAGCCTCGGCAGTCCAACAGTCTTCAAAAGATCATCTGAAACAGGCGGCTGCAAAGCGACGTGCGCTGACTGCGAATCGTGGTGAGCAAACGCCTGATTCTTTTCGAATTGCCCGCCAGTCAACTTTTTATCAGCCGCGTTGAATTCATCGCGATTGCGATATAGATGAACATCCAGTTTTCGCTTGGGAAGTTCCGATCCGTATAGACGTGATGCGATTTCCCAGGTTGATTCTCCAACTTCCGTCACTTGCTGGACAACTTCCTTCTGAGTGACGGGCACATGAATCCGAAAAGGACCTGCATCGATTGGCTTGGGCAACGACGGATCATCTGTTTGAGCAAAACCGAAACCGGTCGTTGGGCTCAACAGAATCAACAGAAGCAGGTACGCGACAGACTGAACTGTTTTTATGTTGATCACACTCATGAATCGTTCCAATTGTTAGTTGACTCAGACATGAACCGCAGTGGAGGCGAGTCTACCAGTCATCAGCAACGACTGCAAAAATATTGTGCAATCAGTAATGCAACGTCCAATCAATCCTGTGATTCGCGAGCGTCTCGTCTTCTCCGGGCGGCATCCCAGGGCGATTCACCTTTGACCTTTTCAGTTTCTCCAGGCGGTGGATCTTGCGGTGCGGCCATTCGTTTCTTTCGGGCAGCCCGTTTGCCGATCGAACGGAGGTAGAGTTGTTCGACTTTCTCTCGCGCCCACGGCGTCTTGCGCAGGAACTTCAAACTCGACTTGATCGAGGGGTTACTCTTGAAGCAATTGATATTGATCTTTGCTCCGAGTTCTTCCCAGCCGAACTTGTTCACCAGATGTTCGACAATATCGGCAAGCTTGACGCCGTGGAGCGGATTGTTTGGTTGTGTATCCATAGAAAGTTGTTCAGTCTCGTCTGCCTGTACCATCACTCAGTTGTTTCAGAGCGACCGGATCTCTGCTTTACCAATCGGCGAATCCGGGAAACGTCGGGAATGCCAGCGGTCCAGTCCAGGACGTTGCCATTGTGGTCAGTGATAATCGTGGCCGGAAGGACATCCGCTCCCAGTTTGAATCTTAAGTACTTTTTGGCCAACTCCCGTTTCTCGCTCGACAGCGATGACAATATCGAAAACGGAGTGCCATGCTTTTTGGCGTAGTCTTGCAACACATCTTCGGTGTCTTTGAGATCGGTTGGCAAACCATAGACGAGCGCGGTCGATGGATCCAGCCGGTCAATCAATTTTGACATCCCCTTATGTTGATTAATGCAATTCGGACACCAGGTTTCCAACGCGATCAGCACGTGCACGCCGTTTTTGGACATGCCCGAATCAACCTGATCCCTGATCGAGAACAAGCCATCGCCAGCAGCAAGAGAACTTTTCTGATTCGATTTCCGGGCAGCCACGTATTGGCCAACCTCAATCCCGTCTGTTTTGGCAGAGGATTTAGCGTCTTCATAAAATGTCACCAATGAGCCAACTGGAACCTTCAGTGCCTGCTGCGACTTACCCGAAGGCCACTTCACCGTAAGCTTGTCAGCCACCGTCGCTTCGTCAACTCCAACAATCAGCGTTGAACTATTCTGCGAACTGAACCCATCTCCGCAGCGGTGCTCCCGGAGGATCGTTTTACCTCCAGCCTCAGCCGTCACGATGGCTCCGAAGCCGTTTCGATTCGTCCAATCAGAAGACGCTTCAGCCTTTGACTTACCACCAACAAATCGAACAGCAATGAAGTTTTTGGCGCCACCGGCCTGGCGATCTGTTCGGTTTCTGAAGATTTCAATATGAGGATCGTTTACGTTAACCAACAACAAATCCTGCTGGCCATCGTGATCAAAATCCCAAATCGCAAAACATCTACTGTCCGCGATTGAGTCCGCATTGGATTGCATCGATGCGTCAACGACGCCTTGTCCTTCAACGTTCATGAAAAGCTTGTTACGTTCGTGCCCGCTGATCGAATGCACAACGGTCTTTCTTTTCCCGGCAACAACGGACTGTTCCACCGTTTTGTAACCGCGACCTGTATCCCACTGTTTGGAATTCACGAATTCAGCTTCAAGTGCACCCTGGGAACGTACGACCGTACGCCAGAATTCACTTCACAAGTCCTTGCCTGATGAAAAAATTTCAGGCGCAGAAAAGTAACCACTGGAAACATAGATATCGAGCAAACCGTCGTTGTTGACGTCAACAAACTGACCACCCCACGACCAACCTGCCTTGTGAACCGCCAAACCGGGCCCTGCATTGGCTGACACCAGATTCATTTTCTTCCCCCTGTTCAGGTAGAGCCTGTTGCCATCTGCTGAACGACGATACCCTCCATCCAACGTGTCGAAATTCTCAATGATACGCAAGCCAGCCTTGCTATACATATTTGACACGTAAAGATCCTGACGTCCGTCCTGATCAAAATCACCCCAACTCGCGCCCATCCCCAACCCCATCATGGTCGAGTCACCTTCTTCGAGCGTGACGTCCCTGAAAGACTCGTTTCCGTCGTTTCGAAACAGAAAATCCCGGGCAAAATCGTTGCAAACATAAACGTCCGCGTCGCCATCACCGTCGTAGTCAGACCAGGTCGCCTGCAAGGAATTGGCAAACAGTTCCAACCCCTTGCTCGCCGGGGAGACTTCGAAGTGATCGCCACAGTTCTTCAACAACACGTTAGGCGGCCCAAGGGCATCGAGGTAGCGACTTCGATTTGGTTTGCGCGAAAGCTGCACCACTTGCCCCGCGTGCTGAGGATCAAGAAACTCTGACGTCCAGTTTCCCACGCTCACGTGGCCAGATGGGAATCCATAAGTTGATACGTAAATATCCAGCAATCCATCATTGTTGTAGTCCGTCACCGACACCGAAGACGCGAGATAGGGCAACGGAAAATCAAATTGACCAGCCGTCCGATCAACAAACTTGCCCTGATCATTCTCAAAGTACAAACTTCTTTCCAGAGAACGTCCCAGGAAAAGATCCTGGTCTCCATCGTTGTCGAAATCTGCAAACGCTCCAGAGGTCCCATAGCTATCAATGTCCAGTCCATACTCGGCCGCCGCTTCCCGAAACGTCGAGTCACCTTTATTGATAAACAACAGATTCTTGCGCCACTGCTGGATCAGGTAGAAATCGTCCCAGCCATCGCCATTGATATCAACAATACAAACTGCCGGATGCTGTCCCGAAGGAATGTGCCGAAAGTACTTCGCCGCTTTCTCATTCGCAAACGCAGCTCCTCCTTGCATCAATGCATTGATGAACTGGCGACGGTGTGCTGACATACTTGCCACGGCCAGGTCGGAAGCATCAAGACAATCACCGGTCACGACATCGAACTGCCTTTCCTTGACCTCGGATACATCGAAAAAGTCGAAATCCCACTTCGTCAACTTCCAGGCCGTGGAAATCAGCTTCCAGTGAAAGGTGCCTTTTGCTTTAACCGAAATCCAGGTTCCTTTTGTCGAATAGCCAACTGCTTCAAAGCCAGTCTCAGTGGCAAACTCATTCGCTGACGACTGATCGCGAGAAACTTTGATCGCGTAAAATTTTGCGTGCTCAAAAAATTCAAACTGCGCGACCAACAAATTCCAGACCCCGGACTCCAGATCCGATTTCTTCTTCGCCACCAAATCGCCAGGCACGACCGTTAGCTTTGTGGCTCCAGCTTCAACTCGATCGCTGAAGTTGACCTCCACTACATCTCGTAGCTCAACTGCATCTGCAAAAACTTCAGCCGTCTCATCGGCACCAAGTTTCAAATTGAGTACCGACTCGGTAAGCCGACCCAGCGACGGATTGATTTTTCGGATCAGCTGTTCGTTCTCAACGACCGAACCAACGATCTGGTCGACTCGAGGGCTTTCTTTTTTCGTTGGCTTTTCCTTGGCTGACTTGACAACCTCCTTAAGTTGCTCAATGCTTCCATTACCTTTCCTCTTTGAATCAGCGTTCATGAAAAACCAAACACCGACTCCCATCAATAGCAGCAGGATCATCCATACGATGGCAATGCTTGATTTCACGTAGCGTTCCGTTGTCTCGTTGTCTGCGACGAAAAGACGAAGTAGCCGTCCAGTCATATGCTCTCAATTGTAGTCTGTGCCCGTGCACACCAACAGCAATTGAAATCAGCCACTTTACTTCAAAAAAACAGGTTAACCTGACTGGAATCTGGCACTTTGATTGATCCGCCGTCTGGGCAATTTACGCCGAGTCTGAGTCGTCATTCGATGGCTTGATCAACATTTTCACCAGTGTCGATCAACAATCTCGTTGAGAGGCCGTTGCAAACCTGTCCGTCGTCAATGGTGAAGCTTTGATTAACTTGCAAACCTTCTCGACAACGGTAGTGTTTTTTCAGCGGAAAGCGCTAATAATAGAGCTATGGTTTTGACAGACATCCGCTCACCTCATTTCTCTATCGCGAGATTGACATGCCAGTGAAATCTCTTCCTGTGGCGAAACGACATGCGTTCACACTCGTTGAACTTTTGGTCGTTATTGCGATTATCGGAATCCTGATCAGCCTGCTTCTTCCAGCGGTCATGCAAGTACGATCTGCAGCACGCTGGACGTCGTGCAAGAACAACCTTAGTCAAATGGCAAAAGCCACTTTGAACTATGAAGCTGCGTTTCAAAAGTTTCCTCCGGGCTGCAACCTCAACACAGGGGCCTCCTGGCAAGCATTCATCCTGTCCTACTTGGATCAGGATAATATTTCCCAACTGATTGAAGTCAGTGATGACACGTTCAGATGGAACAGTGACATCGGCGAAGATGTCGTGCAGCAAAAACTGGCCATCTTCAGATGCGCCGAAGATCCAGTATCAGACAGCGTTCCTGCGGACTTTCTTTTCGGAAATCCGATCTTCCCTGAAAAGTATCCGAGTTCCTACATCGGAGTCAGTTCGGGAACCACTCCCGACAACGAAGACGTTACCGCGACACGAGTGGACTATCTGAATCTGCAACTTACCACTGGCAACGCGAACAACCTTAGTGCCAAAAACACAGTCGAGGCCATCCGCAGCGGAGTCTTGACGGCGACGCAGAACGATTTGAAAACCGTTGTGAAGTTCGGTGACATCAAGGACGGATCAAGCAACACGGCAATCATTGGAGAAACGATCTTCGACACCAGCCTGGAAATCCAGGGCAAAACCGTCGGTTCCGACCACTGGTGCATTGGCTCGTATTCAATCGATTTCAGATTTGGCACCGAAGGAGACGACCCAAGCCGTAATTCACAGGACGTTTCCGAAGTGATGGGATCGACCGGAGGAGCTCTTGTCCCCCTGAACTACTACCATTCGTCTCAAGGTTTGACATCGTTTCCCAGCAACGCTGAACACGAACGAGTCATCAGAAGGATCACCTGGGCGTTTGGAAGTTGGCATCCTGGCGACAATTCAACTTTCTGCTTCGCCGACGGATCGACCAGAATTATTAGCGCGAGCATGAGCGCTGAGGCCTATGCCAGCCTGGGGCACAAGGACGATGGACAAAATAATTTTGATTTTTGAAATGCAGAGTTGAAATGCAGAGAATCTGTTCCTTCATTGCGTGCCTGCTGTTTGTAGCGTTCGTCATTTCACTTTCTGGATGCCCCGATCGTTCGCACCAACGCGCCGTTCCGGACTATGGAAGCATGACGGACCAGGGTAGCGAAATCGAGGGCGAGAACCCGGACGGCATGCGGGACGAGTAACAACTCCCGGTTGCGGAGTTGACAAACAGAGTCAGTGACGACGATGAGCCTATCCCTTCTTTAAAATCGGGTTATGATCTCGAACTTGTTTTGCCGCCACGGCCTGTGCAAAACGAGCAAAGAAATCACTCTATCGAGTTAGGCTCACTTGAATCGACCAAACAATGCTGCTCCCTTGATCGGACTCGTTGCCGCGTTTGCGGTCATCTACCTTGTTTGGGGATCGACCTATCTGGCAATCCGATTTGCGGTCGAGACGATTCCACCATTCCTGCTCGCCGGCGCTCGATTTCTGGTCGCGGGCGGAATCATGTATGCGTGGCTGTTGGCTCGTGGCGAAGCCAAAGTCACCAAAGGCCAGCTGGTTCCCTGTGCGACGTCGGGAATTCTGATGCTGGTCGGTGGCAACGGACTTGTCTGCTGGGCGGAACAGTTCATACCATCAGGCATCACCGCACTGATCATCGGAACGGCGCCGTTGTGGATCGTGATGGTTGGCTGGATTGGATTTAAAGACGATGCACCAAGCGGCAAAATCGTTCTGGGACTGTTACTGGGCCTGGTTGGAATTGGCATACTCGCGGAACCTGCAGGATTCTCTGCCGGCGAGATAAACCTGTGGGGAATTGTTGCGATCCTGTTTGCCTGTTTCTTTTGGGCCTGGGGATCGTTCCTCTCCAAATCACCCAAGATGCCAAAGTCCACCCTGCTTTCGGTCGCGTTGCAGATGCTGATCGCTGGCGCAGCGATGGTATTGATTTCGTGCGGACTGGGCGAACCAATGAACATGGACTGGTCAGCGGTCTCAGCCAAATCACTTTGGTCGCTGGCGTATCTGATCGTCTTCGGAGCTATCCTGGCTTACTCCTGTTACGGGTGGCTATTTCGCAACGCTTCGGCCGTCGCAGTTTCGACTTACGCGTACGTGAATCCGGTTGTCGCTGTGATTCTCGGATACTGGCTGGCCGACGAAGAGATCACTCAAATGACGATCATTGGTGCGGCGCTGATTCTCTTTAGCATTCTGCTGGTCTCAGGCCGCAAGAAGAAATTGGCTTAATGTGGCTGCGAGTGGCTCGCTCAATGACACCTACCGAAGTCAGCCCTTGTTATCGCTCTTGATAATGCCGAATACGCTGATTCGCGGGATATCAGCCGCAATCTTTTAAGACCGATATTCGGGATCACATTTTCATCACAGAACGTTAAAGAAAAATTCATATAATTTGAGTGTCGCTGGCTTAGGATGTTGGACACTTTTTGAATCATTAACGAACCAAAAGAGCACAAAATGAAATCGCGTCGTGAGTTCCTGAGTGAATCTTTCTCGTCCGTAACTGGCTTTGGCGTTGCTTCGGCACTGTCATCCCTTGGAGGCCGGTTCGCTCTTGGCGAAACCGCAAAACCGGGCACTGAGTTGATTCCGTGCAAAGATGAAACAACCGGAATCCCGTTGATTCGTCTGCCTGAAGGATTTCGCTACGTGACCTTCGGATGGTCTGGTGATCCCATGGATGATGGTTTGAAGACTCCGGATGATCACGATGGCATGGGAGTTGTCGCCGAAAAAGATGGCATCGTGACGCTGGTTCGAAACCACGAAATCAGCAAGGATGGTAAAGCGTGGGCCGTCAAAAACGGCGAACCTTACGATCCGCGTGCACTTGGTGGCTGCACGACGCTCAAGTTCGACACAAAAGCAGGCAAGTGGCTTGAAAGTTTTGCATCAATCTCTGGCACCAGTCGAAACTGTGCTGGAGGCGTTACTCCCTGGGGCACATGGCTAACGGCTGAAGAAACGGTTCTTGGCGTCAATGATTCTGATCACTACAAGATGAACGCCAAAAGATCTTTCAAGAAAGATCATGGATGGGTTTTTGAAGTCGATCCAGCCGGTGTCAAAAAACCCGTTGCTCTTGAAGCGATGGGAAGGTTCGTCCACGAAGCAATCGCTTTCGATCGCGAGACCGGCATCGTCTATGAAACCGAAGACCGAGGCACAGCAGGTTTTTACCGTTTCATCCCCAACGAAAAAGAAAACCTTGCTGCCGGAGGCAAACTTCAAATCGCAGAAGTTGTCGGACAGGATGACTTGAGAGGCACAGTCAAAAAACAGGCAACCTTCGACGTTCGCTGGCACACGATTCCAGATCCAACTTTGGCTCACACGCCCGGACTGGACAAAGGCGATGAACTTGGCGTCTTCAAACAGGGCAAGAAACTTGGCGGCACAACGTTCTCGCGCCTTGAAGGATGCTGGAGCGGCAATGGCTTGATCTACTTTGACGCGACCAGTGGCGGCGGAGCTCAAGCCGGTCAAATATGGCAGTACGATCCGAAAACAGAAAAACTGACGATGTTATTCGAGAGTCCTGGCAAAGAAACGCTCAACATGCCCGACAACCTTTGTGTCAATCCAAACGGAGGCTTGGCACTTTGCGAAGACGGCGACTACGGAGTCAGTGAATTTCCTCAGCGCATTCATCTTCTTTCGCAAGACGGCAAGCTGACTCCATTTGCTCTCAATGATGTGGAACTCAAAGGGGAAAAAGGTTTCAAAGGCGATTTCCGCGGAAAAGAATGGGCCGGAGTCACCTTCAGTCCCGACGGACAATGGATGTTTGCGAATCTGCAAACGCCTGGGATCACCCTGGCCATCACTGGACCATGGGATTCGCTGATCAGTTGATTTGAAACGGTGAGCGCAGTTACGACCTTGCGCGAATCATCTACCAATCATAACCCGACGCGTGAGCGAGGGATCGATCGCCCGTGCAATTACTGGTAAGCGGGGCTCGATCCCTCGCTTACGCGTCGGGTTGTGATTAATGGCTTCAGCTGACGCATGCTTTGAAACGCACGTCCAACTCATGGCATAGAATAAGATGATGATTAAAACCACCATAACTGTTCTACTTTTGGCTGGCTGCCTCAACACTTCGGTAGCTCAGCAAGCCGACTCTCCAGACAAACGGCCACCGAATCTCGTTGTCATCATGGCCGACGATCTCGGATACGGAGACGTCTCCTGCTACGGAGCCACCGAACTCTCAACACCGAACATCGATCGACTGGCGGTCGAAGGCTTGCGATTCACTCGTGGTTACTGCAGTGCATCAACTTGCACGCCGACTCGTTATTCATTTCTGACAGGTCGTTATGCGTTTCGCAAAAAAGGAACCGGCATCGCACCGCCGAACGGTCCGGCCATCATTCAACCAGGCGTTGAAACACTGCCGTCGATCATGAAACGAGCCGGCTACAAAACAGCCGTCATCGGCAAGTGGCATCTTGGACTTGGCGAAAAAGGAAAAGGCCCCGACTGGAACGGCGACCTGAATCCTGGACCGTTGGAAATCGGATTCGACAGCTGCTT
>CAYUNP010000065.1:0-24958 GCA_964446085.1 uncultured Pirellulaceae bacterium | reverse complement strand
TCCAACGGATCACGACTGAGGAACTCACCAGTATTCGTATCGTAGTATCTGGCTCTGAAGTACATCAAGCCCGTTTCGGTTCATGCCTTCTGGACTTGTAACCGTAAGCCTATTTTCGTTACTGGATTCACGAGCGGTGGAGCCGTCAGTTCCACGATGACATCACGCCACTCCGGGATTCCGATAGCTTGTTCCCGTTGGCATCATAGGTATAGGTCGCCGTACCCAAAGCACCGTTGGCCCCGCGAACAATTTGCTCGCGGGGCCTTTTTCGATTGGTAGCGGATCTGCGTTGTTGCAGTCAAAAGAGAGGTCTGCTCTCCATGCCGCCAGTTGTACGCGATATCGGTCGGTGTGGCATAGGTTTCCAGCGCTTCGCGCTTCCACCCTGTGAAATGCAGATCACAGGCTGGAAGCCTATGCCACCTGAAAAGCTTACGCTTTTTCTTCTTCCGAGAACGAGGCGAAGTCCTCAGTGTATCCGCCGGCTTCCATGATCTTGGCTCGGATCTCTTCGCAAACGTCAGGATTCTCTTTGAGGAAGTTACGAGCTTTCTCTTTACCCTGACCGATGTGGGTGCCGCCGTACTTGAACCAGGCACCGCTTTGCTGAACGATTTTGTGTGCCTTGCCCAGATCCAGAACATCACCCTCGTAGCTGATGCCGCAGTCGTGCATCATGTCGAATTCGGCGATGCGGAACGGAGGAGCAACTTTGTTCTTCACGATCTTTGCCTTGACGCGTTGGCCAACCTGAGTGTCGCCGTCTTTCAAAGCTCCGATGCGACGGACGTCGATACGAACCGAAGAGTAGAACTTCAACGCACGACCACCAGGAGTTGTTTCCGGGCTGCCGAACATTACGCCAATCTTTTCACGGATCTGATTAATGAAAATTGTGCAGGTCTTGCTGCGAGCAATCGCTCCGGTCAGCTTTCGCATCGATTGGCTCATCAGGCGGGCCTGCAAGCCAACGTGTGAGTCTCCGATTTCGCCTTCGAGTTCCTTCTTGGGAACCAGAGCCGCAACGGAGTCAACGATGATTACGTCGACAGCATTTGACTTAACCAGCATCTCCACGATCTGCATCGCTTCTTCACCGCTGCTGGGCTGCGAAACGAGCAACGTATCGAGTGACACGCCAAGTTTCTTGGCCCAGGTTGGATCAAATGCGTGCTCGGCATCGACGATCGCAGCGATGCCACCTTTCTTTTGAGCTTGAGCAACCGCATGCAAAGCCAGGGTTGTTTTACCGCTGGACTCAGGACCGTAGACTTCGATGATTCGCCCGCATGGCAGTCCACTTCCGCCGAGTGCCATGTCGAGAGAAAGTGAGCCTGTTGAAACGCCGCGAATCTTTTTCACGTTGTCGCCGTTGAGCGTCATGATCGAGCCAGATCCAAACTGGGCTTCGATCTGCTGGACTGCGGTGCGAAGCGTTTCGTTTTCTTCGTAGATCTTGTCGACAGCGGAAACTTCAGTTCCCTTTTTGGCTTTGGCTGAGGTCTTCTCTTTTTTTGCTGGGGTCTTTGTTTTGGCCATCGTTGGGTCCGATATTCTGGATGATGAAACTGCTTTGTCTTTTGTGTCAGTTTTGGCTTTTGCTTTTGCTTCGGCTTTGACTTTCGTGTTCGAAGCTGTGGTGACTGCTTTGGCAGAACTGGTCCCGGCGGCGACCTTTTCTTTCGAGGCAGACTTGCTGGCTTCTGCGACAACTGTTTTTTTCGAAGCCGAACCATTCTTTGAAGGAGTTTTCGTAGCAACCATTTAATTAGACCCTTTTGGGAACACGTGAGTTTTAGGTAAAACAGTGCACCTGAAACGCCCGGGTTGCGAACCGTTACGATATGGCTCGCAAGATGGCTTTTCAAGTGCCTTGCATGAGTACTATTGGCAAGCGCGTTGACACATCAGGTCCAGCGGCTCAAAAAAGATAAAAAACTTTCACTTATCCACGATTTGGAACCTGAAAAGTGACTGTTTCCCTGTCAACTGGCGGCATATTTTATTGGGCGTTGTATAATCAACTCTGATGCCAAAGCTTCAGGCAGAAACATTCTCCGGATCCAACCATGATCGTTCGTACATCTTCTGAGATTTATCTCGACGCCAATGCAACCACGCAGGTGCTGCCGCAAGCAGCCAAGGCGGCTCGTGACGTGATGGAAGATCTCTACGGCAATCCGAGTAGCTCGCATATCTCCGGTTTGCGGGCTCGGAATATCCTCGAATCGACACGGGAGCTTGCGCGAAAGATTCTGGGAGCTCAGGATGGGGAGATCGTCTTCACCAGCGGAGCCACCGAAGCGATTCAGATGGCTGTTCTGTCTGCATTGCACAACGCCAAAGAACAACGAGCCGAAGGTCAACGGCCGTCCGAGAATCGCGTCTTGATGTACGGAGCCACCGAACACAAAGCAGTCCCCCAGGCGATCAAGCACTGGAACAGGTTGCTGGACGTGAACGCGGAAGTTCTCGAAATCCCTGTCGATCAAAATGGAATGGTGGACCTGGAGTTTATTGAACAACATGCGGCCAACGCCGATTTGATCTGCACGATGGCGGTGAACAACGAAACTGGAGTCATCTGCGATTTGAAGGAAGTCGAATCCAGGATTCGGGCTGTCAATTCGGATGTGGCATGGTTGGTTGACTGTGTGCAGGCGATCGGGAAGTATCCTCTGGATTTGTCGCAGACGACGATTGACTATGTTGCGGCCAGCGGACACAAGATCTTTGCGCCGAAAGGAATTGGCTTGCTGTACGCTCGTGAGTCAGCTCCACTGGTGCCACTGATGGCTGGCGGTGGTCAGGAACATGGAGCTCGTGGTGGTACCGAGAACTTGCCAGGCGTGGCAGCCATCGGAGCGGTTCTCGGATTGTTGGCTGATTCGCCGACGCGAACATTCGCTAATGAAGATGTGCTGCAAGGGTATCGTGATCGCCTGGCGACGGCGTTGAGGACTGCGTTTCCGACTATCGAATTTAATGTGCCGTTTGAACGTTCGGTGCCCTGCACGATCAGTTTTGCGGTGAAAGGTTTCCCAAGCAAGGAGCTGATGGATCTGTTTGATGCCGCTGGCGTTCGCGTCAGTTCCGGATCGGCTTGTGGGTCAGGTGCACAGAGTTCCTATGTGCTTGATGCGATGGACGTTGCTCCCTGGCAGTCCACTGGTGCGATTCGAATGTCCTTCGCCGCCAACGCTCGCGAGTCCGAGATAAGGTCGGCGTGCGAACGGATCGAGCAGGTCGGGAAAGCGCTTTGCGATTCCTGTTTGGTGATTGCCAACGATGCGGACAGCCTTTTGGGGCAGGACCTCGATGGATTGATTCAGTTAAAGAGTGGATCGAACTGCACGTGGTTGCTGATGGATTCAAAGTCCCGTCGCTGTATCGTCATCGATCCGTTTGAAGCTTTGGCCCAACGAGTCGAGACTTTGGTGCGGTGTCAAAAAAGTGAAGTGGTTGCGATTCTCGATACGCATGCTCACGTTGATCACGATTCATGTCGCAAAGAACTGGTCGGTGCGCTCAGTCAGTTTACTGCCGAATCTGCCAACACCAATGATCTGTTGGGCTGGCCTGAAAAAGTTGACGGAACCTGCTTGCTTGGCGATGGCTCGGAAGCTCAATGGATGCGTATCTCTGACGATCTGGTTATTGCGAAAACTGATTTCCCGGGACACACACTGATCGGCGTGGCGTATTTCGTTGGGGCGCTTGATGGCAACAATTCCATGCCGGCGGCCAACGTTAAACTTGCTTTCACGGGCGACATGATTTTGATGGGCGGCGTGGGTCGAACTGATTTCCCATGCAGTTCAACTGAAAAAATGTACGAGTCGCTGCAGCGACTTCCGCAGATGATCGCATCGCAATCATTGATCTGTCCTACGCATGACTACAACAATGAGTTTTCAACGACTTTGAAAGCCGAGTTGGCGGAAAACGAATTCTTGCGGTCCATTGTTGACCCGGTCACACCGATTTCGTTTGACGCTTTCGAAAAAGCCAAGCCCGATATCGACGCGAGTATCACGGATGATTCCAATTCGGAACTGGTGTGCGGCTTGATTCGCAAAACCGCTGCTTCGAAGGGTTCGGTGTTGTTGGACAAGGAAGGTTTGAGTGCAATTCTTGCAAACGAACCGGAAGCTTTGATCATTGATGTTCGCGAACCACACGAGTTTATGTTTGAGCAAGGCTGGGACGAGCTCGGATTTTGTGAGATTCCTCGCAACGTTCCGCTGACTCGATTGAGCGACTTTCTTCCTGAACTGATGGAAACCATTGGCGATTCGGATCGAAAGGTTGTGTTCCTCTGCCGCAGCGGCAAGCGAAGCGGAAAGGCAGCGGAAGTCTCCAGGCGTTTGGGTATCGCCAATGCTCTGAGTATCGCTGGAGGGTTGGCGCTCAATACGATGCACTGTTCTTCGACGAGCAAGCCGGATATGGAATATATGATTTAGGAATCAGTGTGCCGTGTGCAGTGTGCTGCCACGCGGGTATATTGCTGGCCTGAACGCTCTACTCTCTTTTTCTTTCTTTCTACTTCCTATGCTGACCCTTATTCCTGGCGCGTTGGTGGTTGGCATCGTGATGGGGTTGCTCGGATCCGGTGGATCAGCGATTTCAGTTCCACTGTTGGTTTATGTGATAGGACATGGTGCCAAGGTCTCGATCGCGGAATCGATGGCCATCGTTGGCTTGATCGCGTTCTTTGCGGCGATCCCCTACTCGATGGCCAGGCAGGTCGATTGGCCGAGTGTCGTCTTCTTTGGTATTCCGGGTATGCTCGGCACGTTTCTCGGTGCGATTCTTGGCGGTTTGGCCAGCGACGCGCTTCAGTTGACGGTGTTTGGTGTCGTGATCCTGTTGGCGGCAGTGTTCATGATTCGAAAAGCATTCGTTTTGAAGGTGCAGACGGGATGTCCGATGGAAGCCATGAAAGCCAAGGCAGAATCGTTCAATCTGTTTTCACGTTTGAAGATGATCACCGAAGGACTGCTTGTCGGTGTGTTGACAGGGTTTGTTGGTGTTGGCGGCGGATTCCTGATTGTGCCCGCTTTGATGGTGTTGGCGAAGCTGCCAATTCGAATTGCGATTGGTACCAGCCTGGTGATTATCGCGGCGAAGTCATTGGTGGGATTCCTGAAGTACCAACGAGTTCTCCAGGATGACGGCCTTGCCGTGGACTGGCCAACGATTCTGGTTTTTTCGATCGTTGGAATTTTGGCCAGCAATCTTGGCAGTCGTGTTAACGCAAAGCTCAATCATCGATTGTTGAATCAGATATTTGCTGTGTTCCTGGTGCTGATCGGATTGTATGTGATCGTCAGGGAAATTTCCGGGATTTGATTTCGTCGATGTTCATCGTATTGGCTTTTGCCGGAATTCTACAGAAGCGACTGTGGCTAAAACCGGTGCGACGAAGACGTTGCAAGAACGTGCTGTCTGTTTCAATCAACCTGGAAGCTCACTCAACCCTCAAGTTCAATCGTTGCCATCGAAGCGTACTGCGGCCGACCACCTTCGAAGGTGCTTGAGCAAATTTTCACGCGATCGATGTGGCATGATCCGGCATCGTGATTTCGAAATCGATGCAACAGCGTCGCCAGTTCTTCAGGGCAGCGGGAACCTTTCTTGATTCGCCCAATCGTCATGTGCGGCGCAAAATCGAAGCGGGATTTTCCCAGGCTCCAGTCGCGGAGAAATTTGGTGATCTCTCGTGAGATGAAAGCCATTTCCTCACCGCCTTCTTCAGTACCGACCCATACAGAGTTCGGTTGCTCCAGACTTGGGAATCCGCCCAGCCCGCCAAGCACCAGTTCAAAAGGTTCAAATTGCGAAATGAATTCCGTTGCGTCTCTGCAAAATTCGGGAATTTCGCGATCATCAATGTCGCCAACGAAGTTCAGCGTGAGATGAAGGTTTTCTTCGGGGATCCAGTTCACTTCCCTGGAGAACGCGCCAAACCGCTCAATGAGGCGAGCAACGTTGCTGTTGATTTTCTGGGATGCGTAGACGGCAATGAAAGTCCGGATTTTCGCCATGGTCGTGAGTAAGAATTGCGGTATTGAAAACGGGCTATGTTAGCAGAAGAAGTTTCCTTTCGGGAAAATTCCCTGAACCTTCAAAACGATTGCGAGTCGAGCTTTTACAGCGTACAACGGAATCTGGTCGTCGTTGGTCTAACGGAAAGGCAGCTGATCTCAAGTCGGTAGATGGAGGTTCGATTCCTCTGCGGCGGCCAATTTTCTGGAGCAGTAGCTTAACCAGAAAAGCGCCCTGACAGCATCAGGGAATTGGAGGTGCAAGTCCTTCCTGCTCCATTTCTATTAAAACTGGATATGAGTCGCCGCTGGTCTAATGGAAAGACGCCCTGTGCCAACGGGGAAACAGAGGTTCGAACCCTCTGCGGCGGCCTGTTTTCTGAAAAAATTGTTATGCAGCAGGAAAATCAAACCGAAAGTACGGCGATCTCCCAAGCCGAAATGGATGCGTGCCTGGAGGTCCTGCAACGCGTTTCGGAGGACCCAACCGTGGTTGACGACCACGAACGATTCAAAGGACTGGTCGCAAAGATTCATCGCCTTGGTAAACGGGGCCAACGAGATCGAAAAAGAAAAGCCTTGCAAGCAGCGACTCGAACTGCGGTGGAATCAACCGGAATTGTCAGGCAGCAAAATGGCACTGACCGACAGCGCATTGCTTCGGCTGACAACCCGGTTGCCACAAAGTTATTGAAGGCCCGCCCCTGCTACGTGTGCAAGTCGCCGTATTCAGAACTCCATCACTTCTATCATCTGCTTTGCCCCGAGTGTGCGAGCTTCAATTGGAACAAGAGAACTCAGCGTTCGGATTTGTGCGGGCGTGTCGCGCTGGTCACGGGAGGTCGCATCAAGATTGGCTTTCATGTTGCCTTGAAACTGTTGCGTGATGGTGCTGAGGTGATTGTGACGACGCGATTTGTCGCTGATGCGGCCGAGCGATTTCAACAGGAAGATGATTTCGAGACCTGGAAAGACCGACTGCAGATTTATGCGCTCGATCTTCGCAGCGTGCCCTCGGTCGAGTGTTTTGCGGCTCAGTTGTTGAAGTCGCTGCCAGCGCTGGACATTCTGATTCACAATGCGGCACAGACTGTGAAACGCCCGCTGGAGTTTTATCGTCACCTGCTCGAAAAGCCTGCGGTAGCAAATGCTGCCGGCCTGATTCGTTCCGGTGAAAAGCCGGTGCTGCTTGAAGCCAGTGAATCCTATGGCGGTCAAATTCACGGAGTGGCAGACTACTTTCCGCTGCAAAAATTCGATGTCGATGGACAGCAGCTGGATTTGCGGCCGTTGCACAGTTGGATGTTAAAGCTGGGCGAGGTTGGTACGATCGAAATGTTGGAAGTCATGTTGGTCAACGCGGCGGCTCCATTCACGCTGACCGGATTGCTTAAGCCCTTGATGCTTCGATCAGCACATCAGCGCCGATTCGTTGTCAATGTTTCAGCGATGGAAGGTCAGTTTGCACGCAAGAACAAGACGGCGTTTCATCCGCACACGAACATGGCGAAAGCTGCGCTCAATATGTTGACTCGCACTTCGGCGGAAGACTTTGCGAGCCAGGGGATCTATATGAATAGCGTCGATACCGGCTGGATCACGGATGAAAAACCAGCGCCGATCGCTCAACGGGTGCGCGAAGATCACGGGTTCTATCCGCCACTGGATATCGTTGACGGTGCGGCAAGAATTTACGATCCGATCGCAACCGGATGTAACCTCGATGATGAGCCGTTGTTTGGGCACTTCCTTAAAGATTACTTTCCGCATCCGTGGTGAAAATGAACGACAAAGCAAATCAGATTCACTGTCCAATCAAAGGGCCTTACGACTTTGAGCCTTGTGATTCCAAAGAAGTAACCCCTCTGGTTGAGTTTCTTGAATCAAACCAGCCAGTGGAGTCGCCGATCGAGTTTCCTCGCGGAACGATGTTGCCCGACGGCAGGCTGGACTTGTGCAAACAGGATCTTGGACCGGATGGTTGTTTGCGTGTGGCCCAGGCAATGAGTCGCAACCGTCATGTGAAAAGTTTGCTGTTGGGAACCGACGGAATTGGCGACGAAGGGGCACGCTCTGTTGCAGATTTGATTCGGCAAAACGATTCTCTGCAGATTGTGTACCTTGGTTGCAACAGTATCACTGCAGAGGGCGCCGCTTCGTTATCGGATGCATTAAAAGAGAATGAATCTGTGAGAGGGCTCTGGCTGAAGCGGAATCCGATCGGCGATGAAGGCGTCATGGCGATTGCAGAGCTTTTGAAAGCGAACTCTCATTTGGAAGTACTTGACCTGGTCAATACGGGAATCGGTAAGCCCGGATTGGCTGCGCTGTTGAATGTGTTGGAGCGGAAGGACTGTGGTGTTAGGCGCCTCTATCTCGGCGGCAACAACCTGGACGCGGCAGACGCTGTGTCGATTGCAAAATCGCTGGCCAAATCGGGGACCATCGAGAGCTTGATGCTGGGAGTCAACTTTCTCGGTGACGCCGGTGCGATTTCGATTGCGGATCTTTTGCCACACTGCCCTGCCCTCCGAGAACTCGGTTTGGCGAGCAACGGCATTGAGACCAGTGGAACGGCGGCTCTTTGTTCTGCAATCCGGCGGCATCCAAAGTTGGTTTACTTTGATCTCGGTTTTGCTCCATCGACAAAAGTCCTTGGTGCAGCCGGTAACGTGCCAGGGAATGATGGGTTTCAAAGCATTTTGAAACTGGTGTCTACCAATTCATCGCTGCGTCGGTTGAACTTGCGAGGAATTTGTATCACTGACCACGACAAAGAGCAGCTTGGTGTTGCGATGCAGTCAAACACGAACCTCGTTTCACTGATCGTTGATGGAAGGTTGCCGCAGGCCATATCTGATCGACTGATTCAAAATTTAGACCAGTCACCTCAGTGCAACGATGCGCCAGAAGAGGTAAGGCTCATTCGTAGCGTTTATCGGACCGCGACGAAGCGTGCGCGTACGGTTGGTTTCAACACAAAGGAATCCTGAAAGTCCGTGTAGACACTTGATGCCGTGTCGTAATTTCAACCGTTGGCAATGCACATTGGCGGGCTGGGAGACGTTAAATTCCAGGCCTTTCATATTTGTTAGCCGAGGCTTAGACTTTTACCGCTTCGGACAGGAAAATCGCGAGCAATTCCGACTTTGCGACGGTCCGTGCCAGCGACTTTTCTGCCACGAAAAATCATTGATCAAACCATTGAGTATTCGATGACCACCACCGCTACCCGAGTCTTCAACTTTTCGGCTGGGCCAGCCGTTTTGCCTGTGCCTGTTCTGGAACAGGTTCGAGATGAAATGCTTTCGTTGCCCGGTGTCGGCAGCAGCGTGCTTGAAATCAGTCACCGCAGTAAAGACTTCGATACGATCCTCGAAGATGCAGACGCGAGACTTCGCCAAGTCATGTCGATTCCGGATGAATACGAAGTGCTGTTCCTGCAGGGTGGCGGTGCGCTACAAAACGTGATGATCCCGGCCAACCTGATTACTGATCCCGGTCAAACGGCTGATTACATTCAAACAGGTGCGTGGGGGAAGAAGAGTGCTGGAGAAGTTCGGCACTATGGCAAACTGAATCTGGCATTCGACGGATCGGAATCGAACTTCAATCGATTGCCGCAACAGTCAGAATTGTCGCTGACACCAAACGCAGCCTACGTTCACCTTACATCCAACGAAACAATTCAGGGGATTCAGTTCACCGACTTGCCGGACTGTGGCGATGTTCCAATCGTTGCTGATCAGTCGTCCGACATCATGTGCCGGCCAATCGATGTTTCAAAGTATGGGCTGTTCTACGCGTGTGCTCAAAAGAACGCTGGAATCGCTGGCCTGACGGTTGTTGTCGTCCGCAAAGATCTGCTGGAGCGGAGCGGAGATTTGCCGAGCTATCTGAGCTACGCCAAACATTCCGCAGGCGGTTCACGATTCAACACGCCTCCGTCATTCGGCGTGTATGTGACTGGCTTACTTTGCAAATGGATCGAGGATGCTGGCGGTTTGAAGGAGATGGAAAAACTCAATGTCGCGAAGTCGAAAATGATCTACGACATTGTCGATGCCAGCGAAGGGTTTTATATTCCTCATGCCGATAGCGTGGCAGATCGTTCAATCATGAACGTTGTGTTCAAGTTGCAAACTCCCGAGCAGGACGCGGACTTCGTCGCGAAAGCAACCGATGCGGGGCTGACGACTTTGAAGGGGCACCGAAGCGTGGGCGGTATTCGTGCATCGATGTACAACGCGATGCCCGTCGAAGGCGTTGAGGCTCTTGCCAGCTTTATGAAAGATTACGCTGCCAAGGCGTAGAGAACGTGATGGTGGCTTCCAGCTGCCGCGTTGCATTTTTGTCGTTACGAAGACAACCACCCAACCAAATAACTTTACGGAATCGTCGAATGTCGATCGCAACTGAAAAAGCTCCTGCTGCAACTAACAACGGTGCCTACCGCGTAATCGTTCTGGACGATCTCGCAACCGAAGGACTCGCCAAGCTCGATGCGGCTCCCAATATTCAGTACGAAATCCGTACCAAGCTTGCGGGTGATGAACTTCGCGAAGCGTTGGCGGAATACGACGGTGCTGTTTGTCGATCAGGCGTGAAGATCACGGCGGAATCACTCGAAGGCAACACGCGACTCAAAGCGATTGTTCGTGCCGGTGTCGGGACGGACAACATCGACAAAGTCGCCGCGGCTCGGTTGGGCATCGTGGTGATGAATACTCCGGCGGGAAACACAGTCAGTACCGCCGAGCATACGATGGCGTTGTTGCTTGGGCTGTCTCGCAAAGTTGCTCCGGCTCATGCAAGTTTGAAAGCCGGTGCCTGGGATCGAAAGAAGTTCAAAGGCTCGCAAGTCTTCGGCAAAAAGCTGGGTGTCGTTGGACTCGGTCGCATCGGGCAGGAAGTTTCTTCCCGCGCCGCAGCATTTGGCATGGAAGTGATTGGCTTCGACCCGTTTCTGTCAAAAGAGCGTGCTGATGAACTGGGAATTAACAAAGTCGACAAGGTTGCCGATATGCTTCCGGAGATCGATTATCTGACGGTTCATACTCCGTTGACGCCTGAAACGGAAAACTTGATCAGCACCGAACAGATTGCGATCATCAAGAAAGGAGCACGCTTGATCAACTGTGCTCGTGGTGGAATCTACGACGAAGCAGCTCTGGTTGCCGGCCTCGAGTCAGGACAGCTCGGCGGCGTTGCGCTGGATGTCTATCCAAACGAACCTTGTACCGACAGCCCTTTGTTCGCGATGGACAATGTGTTGTGCACGCCACACCTTGGAGCCAGCACTGAAGAAGCTCAGATCGGCGTTGCCGTCGAAGCCGTCGACTTGCTGGTGAACTATCTTGTCACGGGTGAAATTCAGTCGGCAGTGAACACGACGCTTGACCCGAACGCACTCAAGACCGTCAGGCCGTACGCAGACGTGGCGCATCGTTTGGGAATTTTGCTGGGCCAGTGGCACGGCGGCGGGTTGAAGAATTGCGAACTGGAATTCCAGGGTGAGATCGCCGAAAAGGACACGCGAATCCTTGTCTCCGCATTTTGTGCCGGCTTGATCGAAAACTATACCGACGAAGCCAACATCATCAACGCTGAACTCTTGTGCCGTGAACGTGGCATCGAAATTGTTCGCAAGGAGAATCCTGCTCACGGTACGTTCAGTAGCCAGATTTCGGCAACGGTTTCCGGAGACGGGAAAACCTGTTCCGCCAGTGGAACGGTTTTCGGAAAAGAGATGCCGCGTCTGATTCGGCTGGGCGAGTATCGCACCGAAGCATTTATGGACGGCAACCTGCTTGTGTTCCAACACCAGGATGTGCCGGGGATCATTGGCTACGTCGGCAGTGTTTTGGCTGAAGAAGATGTGAACATTGCCCAGATGGCGGTCGGCCGCCAGGGAGAAGCCGGTGGGAGTGCGATTGGTGTGCTGAACCTTGATTCGGGCGCCTCTGACAAAGCACTTTCTCGAGTCACCGAAAATGCGGGCATTGAGTCGGCTCGTCTTTTGGCGTTGCCGAAAGCTGGAGATTTGCCAGATTGGTTGGCATAGCCCGCACAATGCGGAGTCCGCTTCAACGAATTCCCGTTTTTGAATTTGGACGCGAAGGATGTATTTCCGAATGTTGAGCTAGTTTTCAGCATGTCCACAACTTTCAACGAACCCGATATCAATCCGTATGCCGCGCCCGTCGTCGGCGTAGGCTCTCGTGCGATTCCCGATTCCCCCGGTTTCATCGTTTCGCGGCTATCCGGGAATGCTTTACAGAAGATTAACCGCTACACCTGTGCAGCCGACTGTTTCTACTTTCTGTCGGTTGTTTGCTGGATGATGATGTTCGCGTGGTTTACGTCTTACATGTTCCAGCAATATGTACTCATTGCCTACGCAGTCGTAGTCTTTGTACTTTGGTTTTCGACTTGCGCCGCGTCGCTGACTTCCAAAAACTATGCGGCCGCGATCGCAGCTGTATTTGTCCTTCCAATTCCACTGCTGGGAACGCTGATCTTTCTGGTAGCCAGATTGCTTGTCAAGAAAACGATGATCAACAACGGCTACCGTCCAAGGCTGATAGGATTTGCTCTCGATGAAGAAGAGAGAAAGGCAATGGATGCGGATCCGCTGTATTACCCGAGTGAGAAGTTTCATATCGATGGCTCGAAGCGGAGTCAAGTGTATTCGCTGGGAGAGTGTACGTTGTTTTTGCCGATACTGTGCCTGTTGGCTTTTGTTGCCACAAGTTAAGTTAGTGTTGCGATGTGCAACGGCACATTGTTGCAATTAACTCAACCTGTGCCAGGAAATTCAATCGTGTCCAAAGGTCAGCTTACGCACTCAGTTTTCTTCACTCTTGCAGATTCCAGTGAGGAAAAGATCCAACAGCAGATTGATGACTGCTACAGGTATCTCACGACCGCTGAAGGTCTCGTGAGCGTTCACGCCGGAAGACGGGTAACAGATCTCGATCGCGAAGTGAATGATGACCAGTTTCACGTTGCCCTGGTTGTCATCTTTGAAAGCCGCGAAGCGCACGATGTCTATCAGGATCTGCCCGATCATTTGACATTCATCGAACGCAACAAGGGTAACTGGGCTGGTGTCCGAGTCTTTGACGCGATCTCTTGAGTTGAAACGGAGGTTGCGATGGAAGTGAAAGTGGTCGTTGGCGACGTTCTCGATTTTCCTGCCGACGTTCTTGTTTCGACAGCGAATCCGTGGCTCAATATGTCTGGTGGCGTTAACGGAGCGATCTGTGAACGATGTCCCGGGATTCAGGAAGAGCTGCACAGCTATCTTGAGACAAACTACAAAACCGCAGTGCCGGCTGGTTCAGCGGTTTCGACTTCGGCGGGTACGCTTTCTTTTTCCCACATTGTTCACGCAGTCGCGATTGACCCGTTTTACGATTCCTCGCTCGAACTTCTCAGCAAGGCACTTGTGGCCACGTTTGAAAATATCGTCCGTCTCAACGCGAATTCAGTTTCCATGCCGACACTGGCAACGGGGTACGGTCCCATGAGCGTCGATGATTTTGCCTTCGCGTTTCGCAAAGTGATTTCTGGAAAGTACGATGTCGATACGGTGAACATCGTCGTTAGAAAGGACGAACATGCCGAGTCCGTTCGGTCTTGTTTGAACCGTTAACGCCCAAAGAGCCTGTGATGGGTCGCGCGCCGCTGGAGCTCAATTGCCGTGGTCGTTGCTGCACACTCAAACCGTGCTGTTCAAACATTCGAAAAGAGCTTTGCGCAGTCCACCAATAAAACGCTTGTTGAACAGAGTCGAATGTGACCCGGGTACGCAAACTGTCCGAATTTTGGTGATTTTGGACCAACCATAGTCTCCCGGAAGATGGAACTTGGCCAGAAATATCTCGCCACGTATCAAAGTCATGTCCAGACCGTTCGCCGATGGAGTGTAATCTTCTTCGACGGCACGATAAAAATCTTCTACCTTGGTCAAATGGACCAGTTCGCTCGATTGGTTGTTTTTGTTTTTTCGATTGGCCGTTCGAACTCTGTCCATTCCTTTTGCTCTTCTCAAATCCTCGAATGTGTCGCGAGGGTATTTCAGACGTACCAGCCAGTTGCTCAGTCTTCTCGCGATGCTGCTACTGCGAATCTCAGAGGGAACCGGTTGGTCAATGTTGATCACTTGCCCAATCTGGTAGTTTTTTTGTTCCAGCAGCTTGCCAAACTCCCACGCCAACAATCCACCAAACGAATACCCCGCCGCGATCACTTGCTGACCGGCGTTGAGGTGTTGGTCTACTTCCTGGAAATACTGTCGGGCGATCTGCGCGACCGTTTGCTTTTCGGTTGGCACTTCACCCGTCAAAAAAGGAGACTCAACAATTACGACGGAGAAATCCCGTAGTAGATCCTCGTCGACCAGGTCGTGATAGAAATAACCGCTGCCGCCGGCGGGATGGAAAAGTATCAGGCAAGGACGGTTTTTTTCCGCCCCTGGTGAGGGCATAAAAGTTACCAACGGCCGTGAACTGGATTTGTTTGCCGAAGACAACTCATCAACATGCGCTGCCAGAGTTCGTGCTGAATTGTGAACTGCGAGTGTGGCCAATCCGATGCCACTTAATTCGAACTGTCGCTCCAGTTGCAACACGACCGACATTGCTCTCAGGGAATCGCCTCCCGAAGCTTCGAAGGTGGCGTCCAGCGAAACAGGGTTGTGGCCAAGAACTTTTTTCCAGATGTCGCAAACGAGACGTTCCGTTTCCGTTCTGTCTGCCAAATCGTCTAACGCGTTTTGCTGATCCAGTGTTCTCAACAGTTCGACAGAATCCACTTTGCCGCCGACGGTCAGTGGGAATTGACTGACAAATTGGAAAGCAGTCGGAATCATGTAGTCCGGAAGCATGTTCTGCAAATAGACACGCAATTCCTTTTCCAGGCTCGCATCGTCGACTGGCTGCTGGTTACTTGCAGCGACAGCAAAACAAATCAGAAAGTTGCGGTCGCCGTCTGCTTTTCTGACAACGACATCTTCAATTTTGGGATGCGACGAAACTGCTAACGCAACTTCATTCAACTCGATGCGAAAACCGCGTAATTTGACCTGGCTATCTTTGCGGCCAACAAAAATTAAATCGCCGTTGGCGTCATAGCAAGCCAGATCACCGGTGCGATAGGATCTCTTTCTGCCGGCGGAATCTGATCGAAAAAATGCATTCCTGGTTTGCTGGGCTCGATTCCAATAACCGTTTACGACTCCCGTACCACCAAGCACGATCTCGCCTGTCACGCCAGGTTTTATGATAGGGGCGTCGTTTTTGTCGAGCAGTTGAACCTGGATGTTGTCGATCGGTTTTCCGATGGCTGACGTTTGCTGTGAGGTGAGTTCACAGAACGTGGAAGCAATGGTGACTTCCGTTGGGCCATACATGTTTACCAGGCGGACCTGTTTGGAGTCGACGTTGGAAAGCCACTGTTTCACCAAATGGGGGTTAACCTGCTCTCCGCCGATGAGCACCAATCGCACGGACTCGGGCAGCGGGCGTTTTGAAAGGACTGGCACCAGCGTGTGCCACAGCGCAGTCGGAAAGCTCAGGACTGTTAACTGGTTGTCTTCAATCCATTGGAAAAATTTGTATGGGTCCGTTAACAGCTCTTTGTCGGCAGGATACAGCGAGGCACCGCTGCGAAGTACCGGGAAGATGTCCTGAATCGAGACGTCGAATCCGGGTGAAAAAAATTGAGTGCAGCGATCGTCCGCCGACAGATCAAACTCTTTGACAAACCACTGATTGTGATTGTCGAGCGCTGCCCAGTGAACCGGGACTCCTTTGGGTCGGCCCGTCGATCCCGATGTGTAGATCATGTAGGCCAAGTCATGGGGCGACAGATCAATCAAGTCTGCAAAGCTGTTGAGTGCTGTGTGCTGGCATTGGTCTGATAAAACTTCCGACAGATCGACCACTTTGGAACATGAGAGTTTGTTCGCCAAATGCCTGGTGGTTTCATCAACAACCAGGACGTCGGCAGACGAATCCTCAAGGATGGTTTCAATTCGGTTCGTCGGGTTGGCAGGGTCAATCGGCAAAAAGAAACGCTTCAGGTGAAGCACCGAGAATTCTGCCGCGCACAGGTTCGCTCCTTGATGTAACAGCAATGCAACTGGAACCTGACTCGATGGATTACTGCCTGTAGCAATGGCATTCGCGTATCCTGGAACCAATGCCAGGATATCAGTCGCGTCATACCCGAGGCTTTTCGGTTTACAGTTTAGAACTTGAACATCCAAGGAACGATTGGGGGCGAAGGTTTTGGCAGTCTGAGGCAGGTGAAGGCAACGTTTTAGATTAATAGGAGAATCTGTTATCGCCGAAAGCCAATCGGTTTTTCTTTGAAAACAAGCGGCTCACATCCGATAGTGCCGGTAAATCAGTCCGTTCAGTAGTTGCACCGGCTCGTTTGGTGAGATTGCTAACATTTGTCAGGTGGTGCGTCGCAATGAAGAATGCCTACGCCCGCATGATCACAGGAGACTGAAAGTTCCCGTGAGCGTTATCGGCGATTTGAAGAATCTCAAAATGCTCACCCCATTCACGGCGGATGTAGTCATCGCTTTGCCAGACGTTGCAGTTGTAGACGGCCTGGTGATCTTTCCGAAAAACGATTCGTTCATCAGGAAGCGGTCCAGACAACATTTCGGTTGTGATTTGACGGTTGTCGTCGAAAGTATTCTGGTTCTCAATCTGTTTGATGGTTGCGGGCCGATCAGCAATCGCACGCCAGGTCGCGTCGTTGTGAACCGTAAGATACAAAATGCCGCCCGGACAGGTGACTCGTTTCAGTTCCAGTAGCCATTCGATTTCATGTTTGTCGATGTGAGTGAAAACCGAAAACGCAGTGATGATGTCGAAAAAGTTGTCTTCGAAAGGAAGGTTGGGTTCAGCTGAATTGACTTCACAATTGATCTCTTTTGGGAGGTGACGCCTGATCCAGTCAATATTGGCAGGTGCCAAATCGCAGCCCCAGATTTCCGTTGTGGAACCAGACTGGGTCAACGCATGGCGAAGGACTCGTCCCGAAGCGCAGCCGAAGTCCAGAAAGCGAACTTTATTTCTGTCTGGCAAATAGAGTTGCATTGCAGATTGAACGTTCAGCCAGTCCGCCAGTCCCGTGGCCCAATACCGGTCTGAATTTTCTTCCTTGCTGTAGCCCTCGCGGTCGATTGGCTTGGGCATGGGGTGTTGATCCATGTGGGCAAATTTTGCGGGGTCAACTGTTGCCCGTTGCCCATCCAGATTGGTGTAGCGAAAACGCCTCATTCGCTCCGCGGGCCAGGTGGAAATAGGGCTCACCACGTTTTCGATGTCCGTTGCTTTACGTCTGAATTGCTGATCGTTTTCCATTACGGGCGAAATCTCGCATCCAATCGGTGAAGAGAGGCCAGAAAGCCTAGCAGATATTTTTCGATAGTTGCCAAGGTCCGCATCTAGGAATAAACTTTAGGGACAGTTCTTTTACATTTTTAGTCAACCTTGGCCCGCACCAAATGGGCCCGGACCACCAACAGACTTCGTTTGCGAAAATCGCGGCGATGTAGCTGGTTGCTGTCCGTATACCTACGAGGAACATCACCGTGAGTTCAATCCAGAATTTGCTCTCCACGCCTCTAACTTCCTGGCATGCCGACAACGGTGGGAGAATGGTTGACTTTGCGGGCTGGTCGATGCCCGTGCAGTACGGCAGTATCATTGACGAGCACCATCAAACTCGAAAAGCGTTCGGGCTCTTTGATGTGTCTCATATGGGGCGGCTGTACTTTTCCGGATCAGATGTCGGAGCATTCCTTGACGGACTGACGACGCGACGGGTCAACGGGATTGATGCAGGGAAGATTCGATATTCGTTGATGACCAACGATCAGGGCTGCATCCTTGACGACGTGCTGGTTTACCGTCTTGAAGGAGTCGATGGCGAGCCCTTCTATATGATGGTCGTCAACGCAAGTAACCGGGAGAAAATTGTCGCCTGGTTGAATTCGCATTTGCCGGAGTCCAGCGACATCAAGATCGATGACCGTACACTGTCAACGGCGATGATCGCGGTTCAGGGTCCCAAGGCAAACGAAGCGGTGACGCAAATCGCCAGTATGAATCCGGACACACTCGCTTACTACACCGGTGCGATGGCTTCTGTTGGCGATGCCGATGTGATTGTTTCGCGCACTGGCTACACGGGCGAAGACGGCTGTGAACTGATCGTTCCCGCTGAACATGCCGTTTCCGTTTGGAGTCAACTGATGGAGATCGGGGCCAGTGTCGGCGGTGGAGCTTCCGGTTTGGCGTCTCGCGATACGTTGCGGCTTGAAGCTGCGATGCCGCTTTATGGTCATGAGCTTTCAGAGAATATCAATGCGGCTCAAGCTGATCTGAAGTTTGCGATCAATGTAAAAGATCGTGAGTTCATTGGCCGTAGTGCCATCCTGGCGGCGAGAAAAGACAAAAGCTTGCGCACGCGTGTTGGTTTCGCACTCCAGGGAAAACGGGCAGCTCGGGAAGACTGCACGGTTGTCGTCGATGGCAACACCGTGGGAGAAGTTACCAGCGGAACGTTTGCTCCAACGGTTCAGAAATCAATTTCAATGGGCTATATCGATCCTGCTTTCGCCGAACCAGGAACGAAAGTCCAGTTTGACATACGCGGCAAGATTCACGACGGCGAAGTTGTGGAACTTCCGTTTTACAAACGAAGTACTTAATTCACTGAATTTATAACCTGCGTGTGCAGCGGATGGTCCTTCTCTTGCCCTCGCGAGTGGGCAGAGATTTTCCACGAGAAACATTACGAGAAACATTTTACGAACGTAATACCAATCATCTGCGACTCTCGCTTAGGCAACGGGTTGTGATGACAGGCCAACAAGAACTGATCGAACAAAGCTAAACCAACAACGGAGTTAAAACTGTGAACCTTGAAAAATTCCTTTTTGCTGAATCTCACGAATGGGTCAACGTCCTTGATGAAGGTGGTGACAAGGTCGCCACGATCGGGATTTCGGCTCATGCCGTCGAAGCACTGACAGACCTTGTTTACATGGACCTTCCCGAAGTGGGTGGCACGGTGGCTGCTGGTGAATCGTTCGGAGAAGTCGAATCGGTGAAGGCGACCAGTGACATGTTCAGCCCGGTTGACGGTGAGATCATTGCTGTCAACACGGACCTGCCGGACAACCTTGAGATCCTTAACGACGATCCTTATGCCGCCGGCTGGATTATCAAAGTCAAACTTTCCAGCGAAGACGCGTTGTCGAAGCTGATGGATCATGCAACTTACGAAAAGCAGTGCAGCGAGTAGATGCGTCGTTGTAGCTTTGAGCTGCAATCGATGGATTGGGAAAGTCTGTCTGGTGCGTGCCTGTTAGCCGACAAGCCGCAGAGGACAGTGTTTTCACGCTGTTAAACAAAGTCGCCTACGGCTTGCCGTTAAACGAACAAGAAGTCTGGAATCAAAATGTCGATCGCAGAACAACCTGAAACGCAGAACAACGAATTCGAAATTTCGCTGGAAGATCTCTTGCAGCAGCGTGATTTTATCCGGCGTCATATTGGCCCACGTGATTCAGATTTGCCCGCCATGCTCGATGCAGTTGGTGCGGAGTCTCTCGAAGATCTGATCAAGTCGACCATTCCGGCGAACTTGCTCCTGGAAAACGATTCGACATTCGATCCGTCGAAGACGTTGCTTCCCAATCCGACAACGGAACACGAAGCGCTTGAAGATTTGCAAACTGCGGCTTCGATGAACATGCCATCGCGTTCGTTTATCGGTCAGGGCTACTACGGAACGATTGTTCCCAATGTGATTCTGCGAAACGTGTTGGAGAATCCAGGTTGGTACACGGCTTACACGCCGTATCAGCCAGAGATTGCCCAGGGACGACTGGAATCGTTGCTGGCGTTTCAGCAGATGACAATCGATTTGACGGGGATGGAGTTTGCGAATGCTTCGCTTCTCGATGAAGCCACTGCTGCGGCTGAAGCGATGGCGCTCTGCAAACGCGCCAACAAGAAGAATAAATCGAACAGGTTCTTCGTGTCGAATGATCTTTTTGCCCAGACAATTGACGTGCTCAAAACGCGTGCCGAGTTTATGGACATCGAATTGATCTTCGGTGACGCTGAAACGGTTGGCGAACACGAGATCTTCGGAGCGATCCTGCAATATCCTGGGGCGTCAGGAAAAGTCATCGACCTTGAGCCGTTGATCGAAGCAGCTCACGCCAACAACGCGCTCGTTACGGTCGCCACCGACCTGATGGCACTGGTTGTCCTCAAACCACCAGGAGAAATGGGCGCCGACGTGGTCGTGGGAAGCGCACAACGATTCGGGGTGCCGATGGGAATGGGCGGGCCTCATGCGGCTTTCTTTGCGACGCGTGATGCGTACAAACGGTCTGTGCCAGGCCGGGTGATCGGAGTCTCAAAAGACTCACGTGGCAAGATGGCGTTGCGGATGGCCATGCAGACTCGTGAGCAACACATTCGCCGGGACAAAGCGACATCGAATATTTGTACTGCGCAGGCGTTGCTTGCCAACATGGCAGCGTTCTACGCGATTTGGCACGGGCCTGAAGGATTGATGACGATCGCCAGCCGGATTCATTTTCTGGTTCAGTTACTGGCCAGCGGCGTGGAAACGTCTGAAAATTTCTCGGTGGTGCATGATCACTTCTTCGACACGGTGGTTGTCAACGTTGGTGACCAGCAGTCAGCTATTCGCGAACGGATGGAGCAAACGGGTGTCAATCTGTTCTATCCAACCCCGGACACAATTTCGATCAGCGTCGATGAAGCCACCAGCATTGATGACTTGTTTCTGTTGATGGATGTTTTGGAAGGCGTTACGGTCAATGAAGAACGTGAACTCGCAGTGAGTGCAAGGTTTGAAGACGCCATTCCGGATTCGTTGGCACGTGAGAGTGATTTTCTGACTCATGAGATCTTCAATCGATTCGACAGTGAAACAGAGATGCTTCGCTATCTCAAGCGTCTCGAAAATCGGGATTTCTCGTTGACGCACGGCATGATTCCCCTGGGCTCCTGCACAATGAAGCTCAACGCGACAGCGGAAATGATTCCCGTTAGCTGGGCGGAGTTTTCGGGCATGCATCCATTTGTGCCGCTGCAAGACAACGAGGGCTATCGAAACATGATCGCCCAGCTTGAAGCCTGGTTGATTGAGATCACCGGTTACGACGCGATGTCGATGCAACCCAATTCGGGTGCTCAGGGCGAATACGCTGGTTTGCTGGCGATCCGGCGTTACCACGATTCACTTGGCGAAAGTCATCGCAATGTTTGCCTGATCCCGAGTTCGGCTCATGGAACCAATCCGGCCAGTGCGACGATGATGGGATTGAAAGTTGTTGTCATCAAGACGGATGAAAATGGCAACATCGATTTGGCTGATTTGAAAGCCAAAGCCGAAGAGCACAGCGCGAACCTGTCGAGCCTGATGATCACCTATCCAAGCACCCACGGTGTGTTTGAGGAGACCGTTCGCGAAGCCTGTAAAATGGTGCACGATCATGGTGGCCAGGTCTACATGGACGGAGCCAACATGAATGCGATGGTTGGCCTGGTTGCGCCTGGGAAAATTGGCTCGGACGTTTCGCATCTGAACTTGCACAAGACGTTCTGTATTCCGCACGGCGGTGGCGGGCCAGGCATGGGGCCGATCGGTGTGAAGTCGCATCTTGCTCCGTTTCTGTCTGAACATGTCGTGATGGATGGCGCAGTTCATGTTGACGAGAAGAAGTACGCTGTCTCGGCGGCTGAGTTTGGCTCGGCGTCGATTTTGCCGATCTCGTGGATGTTTATTCGGATGATGGGCGGCGAAGGTTTGCGCAAGTCCACTCAGGTTGCCATCCTCAACGCGAACTACATTGCGACACGTCTCGAAGGTCATTACGAAGTGCTCTACCGCGGCCAAAACGGACGCGTTGCTCACGAGTGCATTGTTGACATTCGTCCGATCAGTGAGGCCACAGGAATCACCGAAGTCGATATTGCGAAGCGGCTGATGGACTACGGTTTTCATGCGCCAACGATGAGTTGGCCTGTCGGGGGGACGATCATGATCGAACCGACTGAGAGTGAATCTCTGGAAGAGCTTGATCGTTTTTGCGATGCCCTGATTTCGATCCGTGAAGAGATTCGTGAAATTGAAAGTGGAAACGTATCTGCTGAAGACAGTGTATTACACCATGCTCCTCATACGGTCGATGATTTGACGGACGACAATTGGGATCGGGCTTACTCAAAGACCCAGGCTGTTCATCCAACTGCCTTCACCCGAGCGTCCAAGTTCTGGCCTGCTGTGAATCGTGTCGATAACGTTTATGGCGATCGTAATCTGGTTTGCAGCTGCCCGCCAATGGAAGACTACGAGTGATTCGCTAGCGGCAAGTCGTCCAGGTCTTCGTTTTTGTGGCCCTTGATTCGCCAGCGAAATAAGATGTCTCGCGAGTTGGTGGAGTAATATTTGGCGTATCCTGGAAGCTTCCACAGTAAATATCACGGTTGTTTTGTAATGAAGCATCCAGACATGAATAATTCATCGTTTTGACTGGCGATTCGGTCGTTGATTTTCGCATTTCAGTGACGGATAATCTGTTACATGAATAATTTCGTTTCACATCTCACTTCATTGATCTCGGATTCAGTTGAAACGAGAGGATGCACCGCGCTATTTCGAGGCTCGCGAGTTGTGCTCGCGTTTGTCGTTAGCGTTGTGCTGCTCGTGACGACGGGGTCGGCCCAGGAGTATCGAACGTGGACCAGTTCCAATGGGAAGCACACCTTCGATGCCGAGCTTATTTCTTACAAGGATGGAGAACTGACGCTCAAGGGAAAGGACGGTAAGGTCAAGTCACTCGACCCAAGCCAACTTTCTGATGGTGACCGAAAGTTTCTCGAAAGCGTCAAAGAGGTAGCCGGTGCGAAACTCACGAAAGATCAAAAGGAACGCTTGAAGAAGTTGGGGTTGAAACTCTCCCGGGACGAATTTTCATTGCTCGATGAGAGAAAACTCAAGATGGAGATTTCAAAATCTCTGAAGCAAAAAAAAGAACTGATTGGAATGTCGGTCAGTCTTGGGCAGCTGCGGATTGCTCAGCTCAATGCTGAGAGTCGAATCGTCGCCTTGAAGCAGGAGGACGTGCAACTCAATGCGAAAATGGCGAATACGACTGCTCCACGCGAGAGCAATCGGCTTATTGGATTGATCAATGCGAATCGTTCGGCAATGCAGCTGTTGCAGAAAGATATCAATTCGCTCGACAAGAAGATTTCTGAAAGACAATCATTCATGAACAAGGCAAGTGAGGAGTTCGTGCAATATGTGCTCGACATTCGCGAATTTTCGGATTCACTTGATGAAAAAGGCAAACAGCTCAACGGGGCTGACGAATTCGTGGACTTGCTTGCCGAAATTGAATCAACGCTTGGACGCTCCATGAAACCAATTGGTGAGTCGCGTACTCTGGCGCGGATGCGGGCCAATTTGTCGAAGCTTGAAAGCGTCGTCATGACCGATACTATTCCGTTGCAAAACAACGGGTCGGGTACGTTCAAGGCAGCCGTGTCTCTTAACGGCCAGGAAGCAATTGAATTGGTGGTCGATTCAGGCGCCAGTTTGGTAACTGTTCCGGCGCGATTGGCAGCTCAACTGAAGATTGATGTAGGACCCAATGCTCGTCCAATTCGGATGACCATCGCGGATGGAAGTACGATCTCTGGCAAGCTGGTGATTCTTGACAGCGTTCGAATGGGAAAGTTTGTGGCGACGAATGTGGAGTGCGCCGTGTTGGGACCGGAAGCGGTTAACGCTCCCAATCTGCTGGGCATGTCCTTTCTGGGGAATTTCAAGTTTGAACTTGATGCTGCCAAGAGCGAGTTGAAGATGATGACGGTTGAAACGGAAGAATAGTTTACGAGTGTGTTCACTTTCACTGCCACCAATTCCGGACGTTGCATCGCGGTGGCAGATTGATTTCAATAAGTGAATCATATCTTTGAGGATGTTAAACGATGGCAAAAAGACTCCTGATTCAACTCGGCGCGGTGGCTCTGTGGTATGGCCTGGTGCAAGGTTGTCTGGCGCTTAGAAACATCCCAATGGGCACATTTCAAATGTGTCGCAATGGCTTATGAGGCCCTGAGCTCAATGCATTGGTTTCAATGCACGGAATTTGGTTTCTTGTATTTTCCCCAATGGCTGCAGTGGTTGCGTGGCGCTATTCGGGGCCACATCTTAAAAAAGCTGCATTGGCGTTGTCGATTCTCCTGTCAGTCGCTTTGGGCGTTTGGTTTGGGTATCTGACATTCGTTGGTTCTGAGTTGGCAGAGTCGGTCTTTGATCGAGTTATGAATGCGGCAGGTGTGATTATTGGCGCAATCAATCTCCCGATACTTCAGGTCCTTGCGGCCTTGGTGCTGCTGTTCGCATGGCCCCGTAGATGGGTGTTCAAAGGCTTTTCCGATCACCAGGAAGCGGATCCCATCGCCGAAGCAATCGCCGAACCCATCGGCAAGATTGACGCGGGCACGCCCGTAGTCTGAGCCGCGAAGCTGCAAGTGAATTCGCTCAAAAAAATGGGTTGACGTTATTCGAGGGTGACCAACCAAAGATCAACTTCTACAAGTGGTCCTTCGACAACCTGGCTGTGGGTGGACCGTTCGTTATCTGGCGGTCAGCTGTTTGGTCGGCGACGTTGTGTTTGCCGGCTGTGCGTGAATCCTGAAGAGCTCTGCCCTACCAGGGGCAGTTCAGGGACCTGGGGCAATCAGGTCCTGATTCATGAAGTATCAGTACGGCTGGCGGGACTTGAACCCGCACGTCCGAGGACACAGGATTTTAAATCC
>CAYUNP010000064.1:0-25173 GCA_964446085.1 uncultured Pirellulaceae bacterium | reverse complement strand
CCTCTTCTACCGGAGCCTCTTCGATGACTTCTGGTTCATCGACAGATTCGACTTCTGGTTCCGGAGCCGCCGTTGCGGTCTTGATCTCGGGCACCCGAGTATCGATCGCTTTCGCTGGAGGCCGGAGAGGAGCAGGTTCATCATCTACTGGAGCGGTTTCGGCAGCACCGCTATCCAGGAAAGTCTTAATGGTTGTGACTTCTTCGTCTTCGAGACTTGCTAGCGCAGAACCCTTACCCTTGACGCCTGCTTTATCGCAGAGGTCAAGCAATTGCTTGTTATCAAGCCCAAGTTCTTTGGCAAACGCGTAAATGCGTACGGGCACGTGGTGCGACCTTCTCTTTGTAAACTCGAACTGTCCGGCTGCCTTACGCCGGCAGCGAAAACATCCGAATCATGTTGTCTAAAAATCCTACATAAATCGTCCTTTCGGTCCCAACTACCGGAGCGAACCGATCGCGTACGATCAGCCCGGAAAGGCAAGTTGAGCACAGACGCTCTATAATCAATCGATTTTGAGTCACTGATTTGCATCAGATCGCCCCAATCGATTTACTTGTAATCGAAACCTGAGTAACGCAAAGCATCTTACGAGCTTGCACTGTCAGATTCGGTTTCCGTATTCGCATCGGAATCACCTTCAGGTTGTGTTTCCGTCTTTGTTTCCTCTTCTTTGGCAGCAGCCAAAGCCGCAGCCTTCTCAGCAGCTGCCTGCTTGTCGGCCAATTCCTGAGCCGCTTTGTCAGCAGCACGCTTCTCACGTTGCAGCTGCTTTTCGCGCTCATCAATCGCCTCTTGCTTGAGGGCTCTATCCTCAGCTTGAGTGACGATTGCATCGACCTGCTCCGGGGTCAATTCACCCAACTCCATAAGGCGATCGGGCTCAATAACCTCCAAATCATCGTAGGACAAATACCCTTGACCGACCAGTGCATTTGCCAATTCTTCGTCAAGTCCGTCGATTTCGCAGAATTGACGTGTGGCCTTTTCGATCTTCTGTTCCAGCTCGCCCTGAGTCGTGATTTCGATATCCCAACCACACAATCGGCTGCCAAGGCGAACATTTTGCCCCCTTTTACCGATTGCCAGCGAAAGCTGATCATCGCGTACCAGGACAATCGCCCGGCCGATTTGTTCACACAAAATGACTTCGTCCACCTCTGCTGGCTGCAGCGAGTTGGGAATCATCACCTGAGGATCATCATCGTATCGGACGATATCAATCCGTTCTCCGGCCAATTCGTCGATAATTACCTTGATTCGGTTACCCCGAACTCCGACACAGGCGCCCACGCAATCGACACGGGAATCGATGCTGGAAACGGCTACTTTTGAACGGTATCCTGCCTCACGGGAAATCGCATTGATGGTGATCACTCCGTCAGCGATTTCCGGAATTTCACTCTCAAAGAGCCGTCTCACGAACATCGGACGTGTTCGACTGAGCACCACCTTCACGCGGCTCCCCTGAGCCTTCACCTCGGTAACCAGGGCACGAATTCTCTCGTTGGGCTGATGGCTTTCGCCCGGAATCTGTTCGCTGCGCGGCAAGATCGCCTCGACGGGTCCCAGAGTCACGGTAGTCACGCGACCTTCGTTGCGGTGAACGGCTCCTGTCACCACGTCGTTGATCAGATCATTGAACTCGATGATCAGTGCGTCACGCTCGGCTTCGCGGATCTTCTGGATGATCACCTGCTTGGCTGTCTGAGCACCAATTCGTCCAATCACTTCTTCGTGGTCGAGTTCTTCCTGTCCGATACGGCCAAAGATTTCGCCGGTTACCCGATCGATCATGAATTCGATGTCTGCCTCTTCACCGAAGTGCTTTCGCGCTGCAGTCAACATGGCTGATTCGATTGCGACAAACACCATCTCTTTTTCGATGTTCTTGTCGCGATGCATGGAATCGACGATTCGTAGCACTTCGTTTGCATTCATGTTGTTCTCCGGATTCCAAGGACTTTCAAATTGTATAAATTGTTATTGAGTCGCCGGTTCGATTCGCGTTCCAGACGCATCAAACCAAATCAACCTCTCTCCATCCACTGATGCTTCGACGCGGTCGTCTGGCCGAAGGTTCACTTCAGTTTCACAACGCGCGATCAACATGGCTCCGCCAAAATCTTCAACATCAATGTAGGCCAGGGCATGATCACCAAGCCGTTGGATCTGCCGGACTTTCGCCCGAAAGTTCAAACGACTACTGGAGTCATCCACCCGATCTTTCACCACTTTCAAATGCTCACAACGAAACCCGACTGAGTCAGCTTTCGGCCGAACATCCTGCGGCACCACTGTTCCTGGCAGAACGTTCAACGGCACGGCGCCGACGAAGTTCGCCACGAACAGGTTGGCAGGACGCTGATAAACATCCAGCGGCCTGCCAACCTGCACAATTTTCCCACCCTCCATTACGGCCATTCGATCCCCCAGCGCCATGGCCTCACGTTGATCGTGAGTCACATACAACACCGGTTTGCCGAGGTCGTGAAAGACCTGCTTGAGCTCAACTCGCAACGTATCGGCGAGTCGGGCATCGAGCCGTGACAAAGGTTCATCCAACAAAAATGCCGCCGGATCCCGAACCATGGCTCGCCCTAAAGCGACCCGCTGTCGTTCCCCGCCGGACAACTGGTGTGGCTTTCGATCAAGCAATCTTTCGATGCCCAATCGCTGCGCCACGTTCTTGACACTGTCTTCAATCTCTGTCGGCGACCTGTTGGCATCGCTCGATTTCGAATCGAATACTCTTCGCAACAATCCTTTTTTGACCCGTAATCCAAACGACAGGTTGCCTCGCACCGTCATGTGCGGATACAACGCATCGCTTTGAAACATCATGGCGACATTTCGATCTGCTGGAGCCATCCGAGTCACCTCGTCTTGCCCCAACCATATCGAACCGGTTGTCGGATTCTCCAATCCGGCAATCAACCTCAGCGTCGTGGTCTTCCCACAACCGCTGGGGCCAAGCAGCACCATCGTTTCACCACTTTCAATTTCCAGCGTCAATTGATCGACAGCAACAGTCCCATCCGGGAACTTTTTCGTTACCGAATCGAACTTGATCGCATTCATTTTCTGCCATCGCAAAAAAGGATGCCGAAAAAACAAAACCAACCGTGATTGCTAACGCTACCGCGAGTCGCAACGGTTGGTGATGATACATCAGCCCGGAATCGTGGACTGCCTGAATTGGTCAGACCGCCCAAGTCCTATAAAGATATCTCTACGTTTCTGGACGGTCAACGGCAGAATACCGACCAACATCGAGATTCATCCAATTGAACACGGGACATCCAGGTTCAGTTCATACGAACTTGAAAATAGCTGGATCCAGTAAAGAGTCGGCCTCCATCGCTGCGGCTTGATATCAGCTGTTGGAAACGGGCCGATGTGATATCAGCTTTGCAGCCTGGCCGCTTTAAGCGTGTTGTCGAGCAGAATTGTGACCGTCATCGGACCAACGCCGCCGGGAACAGGCGTAATTCGAGACGCGACCTCGGCGACAGATTTGAAATCCACATCGCCGACCAGTCCGTCATCGGTGCGGTTGATTCCGACATCGATGACCACGGCACCAGGCTTGATGTGTTGGGCCGTAATAAAGTTTGCTTTGCCGATAGCTGCGACAACGATGTCAGCCATCTTTGTATGAGCCACAAGGTCCTGCGTTCGGCTGTGACAAAGAGAAACCGTCGCGTTGGCGAACTTTGATCCCAATTCGGAATCTCGCTGTGCCAGCATCAACGCCATCGGCTTGCCAACGATATCACTTCGTCCAACGATGCATACGTTTTTGCCAGTCGTTTCGATTTCTGACTGCGCCAAAAGATGCACAATCCCAAAGGGAGTACAGGGCAGAAACCGGGGCCTTCCCTGAGACAGCAATCCAACATTCTCAGGGTGAAACGCATCAACATCCTTGATGGGACTAACCGTGTCGAGAACCTGTACGGCGTCGATCTGCTCAGGCAACGGCAACTGAACCAGAATTCCATGAACTTTCGAATCGTCGTTTAGCTTCTGAACCAAATCGACGACTTCCTGTGTCGTTGACTCAGCCGGCAAACGAATCAGCTCACTGTCGATGTTGGCACGCGCACAGGCTCGTTCCTTGTTACGAACGTAAACCTGGCTGGCTGGATCTTCACCCACCAGCACCGCTGCCAGTTTGGGCTTCACTCCCGTTTCCTGATGAAACTTCTCAGCCGCAGCACCGATCTCGCGTTGAATTTTTTTGGAGATCGATTTGCCGTCAATGTTCTCAGCGGTCATGTTTGCGCGTCACTTTTACAGTTATCTTGAAAGAGAATGCCGCAGCGAGCCAAACCAGTCTCTATTTTCTTTTTGGTCGGCCGGTTCCAAAAAGCGATTCAAACTTTCGCTCATAGAGGCTCTGCGAACTCTTCGCTGGCTGCGATTGAGCCTGCAAGGCTCGGTCCGCCTCGTCTTCGGATTCGACTGGCTGGAGAGGAGTCGCTTCAGCATCGCCATTGTTGCCGTTGCTCATCGAAGCAACAAGCGGTGCTTCTTCAGTACTCGATGGCATGACGATCATCTCATTGGGATCGACTTCGTTTTCGATCAGCTCCTTGAGCCGTGACATCTCGGCAACCATTTCTTTGGAGCAGTCGTCTTCCTGAAACCAAAACGTAAACTGGTCCAATCCGCCTGCACTTCGGGTCTGCCGATAGCGAACATTTGTGCCACCAATGTCGTTTTCTTCCAATTGAAAAACGTACGTTCGCTTCAGACCGCCACTGTGCGACTGAACCGAAAAGGATTCACCAACCTTGAAACGCAGCACGGAATCTTCCCAAACGACTTCCCGCTCTTCTGCCTGAACGACTCGCTTCTGAAGATTTTTTCCTTCTTCGGTTTGTTCATCAAAGGAACCAACGGAGACAATGTTGCTGCCCCACTCTTTGATCTTCTCTCCCTCTGTCAGATATTGAAATACGCTGAAGGGACTGACATCGATCGTGATGCTGGTCGAATGCTTGGCTGGCTTGCCACCCAAAATCCAGGCGCCAACTACAGCAAAGACTGCCAGCCCGATGAGGAAGATGAAAAATTTATTGAGAAAAGGCATGGCTCTGGATTAGAAAACAGCCTCGATAACCAATGATTGAAACACCCCGAATGTACCACGATTTTGGGCTACTTTCAAAATTCCGGTCAGAATACACACCAACATGCTTCTCAGGTGTCCGGACAATCGACAGATCTTGCCACAGTGGATAGAAAATGTGTTCCATTCCACCGCAAACATGGCCACCCACTGTGACAAAGCCCGAGAAAAATTCCACTGCCGGATTGAATCATCCTCAGATTCGACAACTGCGATCCGAGATTATCGATGAAATCGACGATCGAATTGCGGACTCGTTGCGAAAGCTACCACCGGAGTACTTTCGCCAGATCCCACGTGAAGATCACCTGCAACACTTCAAAGCACTCATTGCGATCAAAGTCTGCGACATCCGCCAGGAGATCACCATTCGCCACCACAATGGTCGGCGAATCACCATCGTCTCACATCAAAACCATCCGGGATTGCTCGCGCGTTTGATCCGCGGACTGCCGCAGGACCTGCCTCTGACAGGCGCAAAAATTTTCACGTCCACCGATGATGACTTCATCGTTGATGTGTTCGATTTTCAAAATACCGAATCCAACAACGAAGTTCGCTCCGGGACCGATTTCGAAAAACACAAAACCGTTATCGAATCTGTCTCGGCGATGACCGGCGCCTCGGTGGCTGACGTCAAACGGTTTGTGAACCGATATCACCAGGGACACGACATTCTGGACTCGCCCGAAGAGTTGTCGCACCAGTTTGTGGCCTTTCGCGAAACGGCTCACATTAACGACATCGTGGTGCTCTGCGGAGGTGAACGTGAGGGCTTGCTGAAGATTACCGTTTCAGCTGCCAGCTCAACAACGCGCAGCATGTTCGAAAGAGCCGCTGACTTTTTTGGACATCGAAACATCAACATCGCGAAGGCAATTTGCGAAAACGTCATGTACCGTGAGACGATTCCGGTCGCACTGCTGACGTTTGATGTGCAGGTTGAACATCCACTCGATACCGACGCGCTTGCCGCTGAACTGAAACACTTCCTCCGTGTTGACCCTGAAGTGATTTCGCTGCTGGCCGATAACGACGGATTCGATTTGCCAACCGCCGAGCTGTTTTGCTGTCTTGCCAAATTGACACAGCATGCGATTAGCTTTTGTGAGTCTATTGAAATACCTGCCGAACGTGTGCTGCGAACGATGCGCAAACACGACTCACTGACCAGGCAACTTGTAGATTTTTTCGTTTCCCGATTCCGCAAGCGAACAGGCGGGGCGAGCCCACCTGAAGAGACGCTATTCAAATCAATCACTGATCCACTTGAGCGACTGACCATGCGGACTCTGTTCCGACTGGTTCACCAGATCGAGCGAGCCAATCTGTTTGTAGAACGCAAACGATGCCTTGCCTTCCGACTGCCCGGAGTCGCTTTCGAGAATCTCGACCGCGGCAATACACCGTTTGCGATCTTCTATGTTTACGGCAACGGATTCGATGGCTTCCACGTTCGTTTCCGTAATGTATCCCGAGGTGGAATGCGGCTGGTGCCGACGCGTAACGGATCGCACTATCTGTTCGAATCCAACCGGGTTTTTGACGAAGCCTGGCGACTGGCGACCGCTCAGCAGCTGAAAAACAAGGACATTGCTGAAGGTGGCTCCAAAGCTGCTGTGGTGGTCAAGCCACAGAATTCGCTCGAAAGAGCTGGACGGGATTTCGTCGATGGCTTGCTGGATCTGTTGATTCAAATTGGCCACACAACGGCTTCGGATGTGGAGCCCCTGGCAGAAGAATATCTCTATCTCGGACCGGATGAAAACGTCACCAACGATTTGATCGACTGGATTGTCGACCACAGTGCCAACCGCGGCTATCGCTATCCGGCAACCATCATGAGCAGCAAGCCTGCGACGGGAATCAACCATAAAGAATTCGGCGTGACCAGCGAAGGTGTGCTGATTTTTTTACGTAGGGCACTGATCGAAAATGGCATCGATCCCGACGCAACATGTTTTACGGTCAAGCTCACGGGCGGTCCCGATGGAGACGTTGGCGGAAACGCGATTCGGATCCTGTTTCGTGACTATCCAAAAACCGCACGGGTTGTCGCTGTCGCCGACGGAACCGGTGCGGCCAGCGATCCGGAAGGACTCAATGCAGACGAACTGATTCGACTGGTCGACCAGGGGCAGGGCATTGCCAACTTTGATTCGTCACTGCTTTCGAAACAGGGCTCTGTTACAGGACTCGATTCGGAATCGGAAGTCGCACGTCGTAACGAGCTTCACAACCAGATCAAAGCCGATGTCTTCCTTCCCGCTGGTGGCAGACCTTCCACGATCAGCGAAAACAACTGGCAACGCTTTCTCGATGTCGACGGCAATCCATCGTCGCCGATCATTGTCGAAGGCGCCAACCTGTTCATCACCGTGCCAGGCCGGAAACTTCTTTCGGACGCTGGTGTGGCGATCGTGAAAGATTCGTCCGCCAACAAGTGCGGTGTGATCTGCAGCAGCATGGAAATCATCGCTGGCATGCTGCTTTCTGAAAAGCAGTTTCTGGACATCAAGCCAGACTACGTGAAACAGGTCCTGGAGACTCTCTGCTCGCTGGCAGAAATTGAATCGACTTGCCTCTTCAACGAAAAGGCACGCATGCCCGATTTGACGCTGCCCGAAATCAGCGTCCGCATCAGCGAACAGATCATTCGCGTCGCCGATGTGATTGATGCTTCGATCGACAGTTGGAGCGAACAGGAGAACTCGCTGGCAAACGAATTCATCCGCAACTATCTGCCAGCGTCGCTGATCGAAACGGCGGGTGAAAAAATCCATGAACGAATCCCGATGACCTATCGAAAACAGCTGATCGCTTCGATTCTTTCGAGTCGCATCGTCTACCGTGATGGCTGTCAGAACCTGGAACTCATGCGTGATGAATCTCTGGCTCAACTGGTTCGCGACCACCTGGTTTACGAATCAAAAATCCGCAACATGCTGGTCACCATTCGTGAGTCCGACCTTGCAGACAAAGAAACCATCGCAGCAATTCTGGAACACTCGGGGGCACGTAGCCAGCGGGACCTGCGGCTGTAGAATCGTCCAGTGACACTGGCCCACCATCGAAAGCCGTCAATGAAACTCGTTTGCTTTGCGAACAACACCGTTGGACTTGAAACCGTCCGTCACCTCCGCAAAGCGGGTGCAGAAATCGTGGCTTTGGTTGTGCATGAACCGGCAAAACAAAAGCTGGCCGCCGAGATCATCGCAGCTGCCAACTCGGATGAGAAAGTCATCTTCACCGCCGACCAACTGCGCGACCCGGCGACGCTGGAGCTGATCGCATCTTTGAAACCGGACTGCGGAGTCTCTGCGTTTTTTGGTTACATTCTGAGAAAGCCGCTGATCGATATTTTTCCGCGCGGCATCGTCAACTTGCACACGTCGCTTTTGCCACTGAACCGTGGCTCCTACCCAAACGTTTGGACCATCGTCGATAAAACGACCGCCGGCGTGACAATGCATCTGGTTGATCAGGGTGTCGACACGGGACCAGTTTTAGCTCAAGCAACCGTTGAATCTCGCCCGGAAGACACCGGACTTTCGCTTAACGCCCGCCTCGAATCAGAGCTCATCAAACTGTTCGTCGCCAACTGGAACAGGTTCGTGTCAGGTGACCTGCAACCGAAACCGCAAGCAGACGCCGAAGCAACCTTGCACTACGCGAGAGATACTCAGCAGATCGACTGTATCGAACTGGACGCGACCTGTCGGGCTGGTGACCTGATCGACATTCTTCGGGCTCGAACCTATCCACCTCATCGCGGTGCGTACTTTGAAGTCGACGGGCAAAAGTACTTTATGAAACTGGAAATCGAAAAAGAGTGACAAAGGCTTTGCCAAAATTATGTTAACTGAAAAAGCCCTGCTGATCGCCGAAATGTCAGCCAACCACAACGGAGACTTTGATCGGGCAGTCGCCATCATTCATGCGATGAAAGAAGCGGGTGCCGACGCGGTCAAACTGCAAACCTACACGGCCGATACGCTGACCATCGACTGCGATGGGCCTGACTTTATCATCGGTTCGGGCACCATCTGGGAAGGCCAACGTCTGCATGAGCTTTATGGCCAGGCATACACTCCCTGGGAATGGCATGCCGATCTGTTCGCTCTGGCCAATGAACTCGGAATGGCCTGCTTCTCAACTCCGTTCGACAATTCGGCGGTCGACTTTCTCGAACAGTTCAATCCACCCGCATACAAAGTTGCCTCGTTTGAACTGGTGGATCTTGGACTGATTGAATACATCGCGTCCAAAGGTCGGCCGATCATCATGTCCACAGGCATGGGAACGCGGGAAGAAATTCAGGACGCTGTCGATGTCGTAAAACGTGCGGGCGTTCCACTGACATTGCTCAAGTGCACCAGCGCCTATCCTTCGCCGCCAGGCAGCATGAATTTGCGAACGATGAATGACCTTGCGAATTCATTTGATGTAGCGGTTGGTTTGTCGGACCACACTCTGGGAACCACCGTTCCCATTGCAGCGGTAGCATTGGGGGCAAAGGTGATCGAGAAACATTTTACTTTGTCACGCGAAGATAAAGGGCCTGACAGTTCTTTCTCGCTCGAGCCCGCTGAGTTTCGCGAGATGGTTGATTCAATTCGTATCGTCGAGCAAGCTCTGGGCGAAGTAAAGTATGAACTTTCTGAAAAAGAGAAATCAAGCGTTGTCTTTAGGCGCTCACTCTACGCAGTAGCCGACATAGCCGCAGGTGAGCAACTGACCGCCGAAAATGTACGCTCAATTCGCCCAGGCCATGGTCTGAAACCGAAGTTCCTCAACCAGCTATTGGGGAAAACTGCAGCCACAGCAATCCCGCGCGGCACGCCAATCTCCGCGGAAGTCGTTGAGTCCTTCGAAATTGACGAATAGAATCCAGGTGGCATAGGCCTCTGGCCTGTGGACATGCAGATCACAGGCCAGAGACCTATGCCACCTTTTTGTCGTCAACCCAAACCAACGATCAAACCATGTCGCTTACCGGCCAACACTTTATCGCGGGCAATCGTTCCGCTGCAGGCTCTTCAACTTTTACGGGCGTTGATCCATCAACCGGCGATGAGTTGCCAACCTCGTTTCACGACGCGACCAATGCAGAAATCAACGAAGCAGTCGTCGCAGCTCAGGCGGCATTCTTTGAACTACAAAAAGTCAGTGGCGAAAAACTTGGCGACCTGCTTGATGCAATCGCAACAAAGATCGAAGCAGCCGGCGACATCCTGCTCGATCGAGCTCACGCAGAAACGGCGTTGCCGATGATGCGGCTTCAGGGCGAGCGTGGACGCACCTGCAACCAGATGCGAATGTTTGCTCAAATGGCACGCGACGGCTCCTGGCGTCAACCGCGGATCGATGTTGGTGACCCAAACCGAAAGCCACCGAAACCGGATGTTCGCACATTGCTCTACGGCATTGGTCCGGTCTCCGTTTTTGGAGCCAGCAACTTTCCACTTGCCATCGGCGTCGTGGGTACCGACACCGTTTGTGCGCTTGCCGCTGGCTGCCCGGTGATCGTGAAAGCACACCCGGCTCATCCTGGCACCTGTGAAATTCTTGGCGAGATTGTGTCCGCAGCGATCGCAGATGCCGGCTTGCCTGCGGGATCGTTTTCGATGTTGCAGAGCAACTCCAACGAGTCCGGTGCGGAGTTCGTTCGCCATCCTGGCATCTGCGCTGTCGCATTCACCGGCTCCCTCTCGGGCGGACGAGCACTCTACGACATCGCCTGTTCCCGCCCCAATCCAATTCCGTTTTACGCAGAGATGGGAAGTTCCAATCCGGTTTTTCTTCTACCAGGCGCACTGGCAGAGCGAAGTGAAAAAATCGCCGAAGGCTACGTCCAGTCAGTCACCATGGGCGTGGGCCAGTTCTGCACCAACCCGGCTGTTGTTCTGGGATGCGAAAGTGAATCTCTGGAATCATTTATCTCTGCAACTTCCGAGGCGGCCAGCAATTATGCACCGCAAACAATGTTACATCCGGGCATCCACAAAGCTTACGAATCCGGTCGACAGCGATTGGGTGCAACCGACGGAGTAACACAAGTCGCCGTTTCGGACAGCGGTGCTGACAACAACGCTCACCAGGCCGTTTGTGCAATTTACTCGGCAGACTTTTCTGTGCTCGATTCGGCCGATGAGCTGGAAGAGATCTTTGGCCCAACGTCAACGATTTACAAATGCCAAAGCCGTGATCAGATGATCAAGTTTGCTTCCGGGCTCGATGGACATCTCACGGCGACCATTCACGGAACGGAGCAGGACCTGCTGGACCACGCTGATCTTGTGAACATCCTGCAGCACAAGGTCGGTCGCATCGTTTTCAACGGTTTTCCAACGGGCATCGATGTCTGCAACGCCATGCATCACGGTGGCCCGTACCCAGCGGCGACACACAGCTTCTACACTTCGATCGGTCATCATTCGATCTATCGATTTACGAAGCCCGTTTGTTTCCAGGGATTCCCCGAAAGCATGTTGCCCGAGCAATTGAAATCATAGAACCACGCAGCACCGTTCAATTGGCACCAGGACGGCTTAGGCTGTCAGGCTGTGAAAATGCGAAACGCAAAAACTTCGACAATCTGACAGACTGGAAGCCTATCCTACCCAGGCAGCACCAACTCAAACGTCTTGTCTGCGATCAGTTCACCATCCAACTCCAGCGTCATCCGCCAATCACCGAGTTTGTCTTCGATCGGATTCCAAATCGTATCGCCAAGATAGAAGTCCCAGTCATTGGTCTTCACAAAAACTGTTCCATCAAAAGGACGGCGAACTTTCCCTTTGTCGTCGCGAATGCCAGGATGATCAATACAGAAATCCAGCGGCCTGTTCTTCGCTCCGGCAATGTTCACCAACATGCCGAACTCGACATCGATAACCGCTTCCACTCGCAACGTTCGCTCCAGAATCTGCGGCAGCTCTTTTGAGTCCCGATCCCAACGTGAGTAGATGCCCCAGGTTTTGATGTGGACTTCAGGTGACTTCTGCTTTCCTGTTTTTCTTTTTCTCACCGTTAAACTTCCGTCGAGAATCCGAGCAGTTCGATTGCCTGGCTGACTGCCACTGCAATTGGCTGTTCAATCGATACGGTGCAGACTCCCGGTTCGCCCTGCGGATTCTCAAGTGTGTCGAACTGGCTACGCAAGAGTGACTCGGGCATGTAGTGATCGCTTCGTTGTTTCATTCGTTCGAAGATGACTTCAAATGGTGCCTCCAAATGCACGAAGGAGACAGGATGGTCTGACTGTCGAAGATGATCACGGTACTTTTTCCTGAGCGCTGAACAGGCGACGATCAATGATGTTCCATCCTTACACTGAACTGCAGAAAAATTAACAATGGATTGCAACCATGGCTCCCGATCGGAGTCATCAAGCGGAATTCCCTGGGACATTTTCGCGACATTTGCTGCGGAGTGAAAATCGTCTCCATCGTGAAAACCAATCGACAACGCTTCAGCGAGGGCCGTGCCCACCGTCGACTTTCCGCAACCGGAAACGCCCATTACGACAATAAGTTGTGGTTTTGAATCAAACATTGTGTTTCACGTGGCTTGCTCAAAAAGTCAATTTTGACAGAATAGCGGGCTTTGATCACTCTGCCCACCACTTTCTTTTCCTGAATACCAATATGCCGATCCTGAAAAAGGAAAACGACCTCTTTCCTGAAAACCTTTTCGAAGACGAAGCTCTGCTAAGTGATGAATCAAAAACATGGTGGTGCATCTATACGATGTCACGGCGTGAAAAAGAACTGATGCGCCGCCTGGTCAAGCTGGAGGTCGCTCACTACGGACCAGTGATTCCCAAGCGATATCGCTCGCCCAACGGACGGTTGCGAACGTCATGGATTCCGCTTTTCCCAAACTACATTTTTATGTACGGAGACGAAGCCAGCCGAATTGCCGCGCTAACGACGAACTGCATCAGCAAGTGCAACAAAGTCGAAGAAGATCAGGAGTTGGTCGAGACATTGCGAAAAATAAAATCGATCGTCGACACCGGAGTTCCGCTGACTCCCGAAGGGCGTCTGGAACCCGGCAATCAGGTTCGCGTCAAATCCGGAGTTTTCGCAGGCTATGAAGGCACGGTGATTCGCCGCGAAGGCAAGACAAGATTCTCTCTAACCGTTCAATACCTGAACCAGGGAGTCTCCGTTGAGATGGACGAAGGGTTGCTGGAAGTCATCTAATGTGACTGCGGCGTCTCGCCGCAGTGCAGATTGCCAACTGGGCCAGAGGCTCAGCCAAGAAACTGCTTCACCGCTTCGGCAATCCGCATCGCAGCTTTTCCGTCGCCGTACGGATTCTTTGCTTGAGCCATCGCGTCATACCTCGCGGCGTCATTGATTAGCTCGTTGACGCTCGAAATAATGTTTTCGCCAACTGCGCCGACAAGCTTCACCGTTCCAGCATCGACACCTTCAGGACGCTCAGTCGTGTCACGCATTACCAAAACCGGTTTCCCAAGCGAAGGTGCTTCTTCCTGTACACCGCCTGAATCGGTCAATACGATACGACTATTGTTGATCAGCATCACAAATTCCGAATACGGCTGGGGTGGAATCAGCTTGATGTTTTCAAACTTGCCCAACGTGTCATAAACCGGCTTTTGCACCTTCGGATTCAGGTGCACAGGATAGATGAACAGGTATTCCGGGTGTGCTTTGGCAAGCGTCGAAAGCGCTGTACAAATTTCGTCAAATCCACCACCGAAGTTTTCACGCCGATGACCGGTAACCAACACGTAGGGCTTTTGGGTGAAGTCTTCTCCGATCGCTTCGACCAGTTTGGCTTTCAGCGGCGCCTGATTTTCATCAGACTCCTGACGTGCGATTTCAAGATGCAACGCATCAATGACGGTGTTGCCCGTGACATGAACGATTGACTCATCAACGTGCTCGCGCGTCAAATTGTTCTTGCTGTTTTCCGTTGGTGGAAAGTGCAGACTCACCAAAGGACAAGCCAGCTTGCGGTTTGCTTCTTCGGGAAACGGCGAACGCATATTGCCGGTCCGCAGACCAGCTTCCACATGCCCGACCGGAATGCCACGATAGAAACAGCAAAGGGCAGCGGTAAAGACAGTGGTTGTATCTCCCTGAACCAGCGCCATGTCGGGCCTGGTTTCTTCAAGCAGCGCATCGATCCGCGTGATCAGTCTGGCGGTCAGCGATGGCAACGTCTGGTTGGGCTGCATGACTTCGAGGTCGTGGTTGACGTTGATCTCAAAAAGGTCCACAACCTGCTGAAGCATCTCTTTATGCTGACCCGTCGAAACCACAATTGGCTCAAGACCTTCGGTCGCCTCAATTGCTTTCACAACCGGCGCCATTTTGATTCCTTCGGGGCGCGTGCCCATGAATACGGCTACTTTTTTCATTGGATTACTCTGTTGCGGGTAGGCATGGTTTGACTCTAGACGTTCAGGACGCCACAGGTGTCAATAATAATTTTCTCCGCAAGTTTCGATTGGGCTATCGAAAGGAACGGTTTGTGACCGACGAGAATCAAAACGATGTCAGCCGCATCGAGTGCCTCATCCAACATCGACAACTCAAACTGATCGTGCGACTCAAGATTTGGCTCCACAATTTTCAAATGGCCCAGATTTTTCTTTTGCAGCGATCGCACAATCTCGACCGCAGGTGACTCTCGGAGGTCATCGATGTCTGGTTTGTAAGCAAGACCAAGACAGGCAATTGTCGGGTCCTTGAATTTTTCCGCTTTCGCAATCACTCTCTCAACAACCCAGTCGGGCTTGGCTTCATTGACCTCTCTCGATGTTCGAATCAACTTCGTCATCTCAGGTGCGCAATCGACAAGAAACCATGGATCAACTGCAATACAGTGGCCTCCAACGCCAGGGCCCGGGTTGAGAATATTGACTCGTGGGTGATGGTTGGCCAAGCGAATTAATTCCCAAACATCCAGATCCAGACGATCACAAAACAGAGAAAGCTCGTTGGCGAAGGCAATGTTTGTATCGCGAAACGCGTTTTCAACAAGCTTTGCCGTTTCGGCTGTTCGGCAATGTGTTCTGAGAAGTTTTCCAGTGACGAAGCTGCTATAAAAATCGGCAGCTTTTTCCGTGGAAGCATCATCGATCCCTCCGATGATACGATCGTTTTCAACGACTTCACGGAGAATTTTACCCGGGAGAACGCGTTCGGGCGCGTGAGCAAAATGAATGTCTCCTTTTTGAAAATCGCTTTCTTCCAAAACGATTGTCGCGATCATTTCCGTTGTTCCCGGAGGTGATGTCGATTCAAGGATGACCAAATCACCTTTTTTAAGAAACGGAACAATCGACCTGGTAGCCGATCGCACGTAACTCAATTCCGGCTTGTTTTCCGGGGTCAGTGGGGTCGGCACACAAATCATGAAGATATCCGCTTCAGCAGGCTGTGTGTATGCCTTGAGGTTTCCGGTCGTAACCGCCGCACGAACAAGGATATCGAGATCGGGTTCGACGATATGAGCTTTGCCCGAATTAATCGTCTCAACTGCCGCTGGATTGATTTCTACGCCGTGGACTTTGTACCCACGCGACCCAAGAACAGCCGCTGTCGGCAGTCCGATATAGCCCAGGCCAACAACGCAAATTTTCCTGTCTGGAATGGATTTCATATTTCAGATTGGTTTGTAGAGTTAACTAGCGAATTTAAAACATTGCTATATGACTGTAGCGATTTTTCACGAGCATACCTTGATACGGCAATTTCGCGACACCGCTTGCGATAAGGCTCCAGAACAGTTCGCTCTTGATAGATCCGGATTGCCAAATCTGCCAAAGCTTCTCCGTCTTCAGCAGGTGAAACCCATCCCAAATCATCTTCTTCAAGCACAAGGGCAAGTTCTGATTCTGGATCTGTCACTGCGATTACCGGGCATTCTGCTGCAAGGATATTGTACAAGCGGGAAGGTACAGAGATGCCTGCCATCCCCTTGTTGTAGGTGATGATCGAGACATCGGCGACACCGGTTACATCTGGCATTCGGCTTCGAGGAAAAGCACCTTCAATTGAAACGCTCTCGAGCTTCAATTCCTTGCAGAGTTTTTCAAAAGCAGGCTTTCCGCCTCCCCAACCACAAATCATCCAGTGTATTTTGTCGCCAAAACCTTTTTTTTCAAGTATCTGTGCGGCCTTCGCAATGACAGAAACTCCATGTGTCCGACCAATATTGCCCGCGTATTGAATAATAAACTTGTGTCCATAGTCCAATTCATCCAAGACAGTGTTGGATGAATCTTTCGGTACCGGACTGATATGAGGGTCACACCAATTGGGAATCAAAACCATATTCGCCTGCAGCCGTTGATCTTTTGCGGCGACCAAAGCCCACATATCACGTCCAATAGTGATAATCTTGTCCATCTTCAGATAAAGGCGGCGATTGAAAAAGTTTACAATTCCATACAGCAACGAATCGCTGGACGTAAATCCGGTTGGCACAAGCACATCCGGGTAAATGTCGTGTATCAAAAGGCATGTCTTGACTCCCTTTATCCTCGCAATCAGTTGCGTAAAAAAAGGCAACAAAGGTGGGTTGGTAACCATCAACACACAGTCTCCCCGACGAAAGCAAAAGAGCATTCGAAAAAACATGGAAGTGGTTACGGTAACCATGTTGATCACCCGAAGTGGCAAGCTGTCTTTGGGAAACCTGGTCGACCAACAGCGTCTAACTTCAATTCCATTCAATGTTTCTTTGGAAGCAGCGACTTGTCCTTGATGGGTGTAGGTTGGCTGGCCACAAAGAACCATGACTCGACGTTTTTCGGCGACAAACTCGCCGATCGCAGACATCAGATGGGCTGTTGCCGTTTCGTCGGGAGAGTAAACCTCCGAAACGATCCAGATCGTCGAAACTCGGTCGCCCATTTGATCACCCTGAGATTTTTGGGCAATGGATGGAACGGGCTTTGGCTCTGCCCAAGAAAGAAGCTTTGGCCCTGTCCAATATAAGTTGGGAATTGCAAAAGCGTACATTTGCCTGAATGTAAAGAAGGGCGAGAATCAGACACCGTCATTACATGCGGCACAATCGTTTCTACTCCTTCAATGTCTGAAGCAAGGGCATGCAATAGTCAAGGCAAACAACACGGAAGAACAATATTGAAATTTATGGGAATGCCTTCGGATTTCACCGGATAGAAGTTCTCCTGGCAAAACTCTCCGTTGAGGGCGGAACAGCAAACCGAACAAACCCGGATTGAAAGAAAAGAAGAGATCGGTCTCAATCACAAATAGTTTACTTCAGAAGGATGTCGCGATATTTATCAATCGCGATCGACCTTAAAAAGCGAGTGGTGGATGTTTCGCGGCACCTGATGCTCATGTCGGGAACGTCCTTCCGGTCTTCGTACACTTCCAGAACACAATTGGCCAAAGCTTCCGGATCGCCTGGATCAACCACCCAGCCAATGTCATTCTCTTTTATTGTCAGCGCCAACTCAGAATCGGCTTCAGTAACACCAATCAAAGGTAAACCGGCAGCAAAAAAGTTGTACATGCGTGAAGGCACGGAAATTCCCGACATGCCTTTAATGAATGAGACGATTCCAATGTCTCCAACGGTCAAGCTATGCCGCAAATCTTTGCGAGCGAAAAAATCATGAGTCGTTACCGATGTCAGTTCCAACTCCTGACATTTGGACTCAAAACTGGCTCTACCACCGCCCTCACCACAGACGAGCCAGTGAATGTCAATCTTGCCCTGGTCCTCAAGGAGCTTCGCCGCCAGGGCGATCGTTTCGAGGCCGTGTGTGCGCCCCACATTTCCTGAATATTGAACTACGAATTTATCAGCAAGCCCAAGCTGTTGCCTGATGGGGTTTTCGTGCTTGGGGATCGGACGAATTTGTTCGTGATCACACCAGTTTGCGATCACATGTGTTCTGGATTCCAAAGAAGCCGCTTTCCTGAGTACCCGTTGTTTCATATCTCGACCAATTGCAACAATCTGATCCACTCTCGAGAACAGAGCTTTGCTCAGAAAGTCAATCATTCGATACGGAAGCGACTGCTCGGTGACATAGCCCGTAGGAACCAAAACATCCGGGTAAATGTCATGGATTAGCAAATTGCATTTCGCACCTCTGAGTCGGCATGCCAACAAGACAGCGAACGGCAGAGGCGGTGGATTGGTAACAACCAACACGGAGTCACCTCGACGAAAATGCCAGATCATGTTCCACGAGAAAGACATCAAGACCGTGGCCATGTTCACCAGCCGTAACAACAGACGATCTTTGGAAAACGAGGTTGATCTGCAACGTCGAATACGAACATCATTGTGTACTTCAAGCCGTGGCGAAGTCCCTCTTTTTTGCGTGTAGCTTGGCTGCGCCGTCAATACATTAATTTCAGCAGAGTCAGTCAAACCTTCAGCGATTTGAGTCAACAAGTGGCCCGTTGCTCCGTCCTCCGGGTAGTAGAGTTCAGTCACAACCCAGATTCTTGGCTTGGTCGGATTATTCATGTCGCCGCTATGTACTACTTGCTCTCTGTTGCATGAGGTCGACGGTTGGATTGCTTGAGTTGCTTTCCCTTCGACACATACCACTGAACCATGTTCCGGATTCCGTCCTTCAATGGAATGCCTTTTAGCTTCGTAGCCTGGTGAACCTTGTCTGCCTCAACCTGGGTATTGGAGACGGCCAGCTTTCGGATTCTCGCCGACGAAATCGGCAGGTTCTTTCCTGTCAACTTGATAATGAGGTCAAATGGCAGCGCCAGCAATTGGGCGATCGGATAAGGGATGAAAATTTTCGGAGGATTCTTCTCCAACCCTTTGTAAATCTCGTTCACGATTTGACGGCTGGAAAGGTCGGGTTTGTCGATGTAGTTCAAGCACTGATACCCGCTCGCATCTCCGGCGTCGTTCAACCACAATTCGATCGTCGCATTCACGATGTTGTCGATGTAAGCGAGGCTTTTGATGTTTTCCATTTTGCCAACGCAAACGAACTTTCCACTTTCGATTTGGCGAACCAGCGTGTACATGTTCGCGAAATGATTTGGTCCAAAAATGACAGTGGGCCGCATTACAAGGCATCGGTTTCCATTGCCTTGCTGGCTCCACTTCTCGCACACGGCCTCCGCCAAAAGTTTTGTTTTGCCATAATCCGAGATTGGAGCAGGCGTCGTTGATTCGTCCACAGGCGGTTTTTGTTCACCGTACACCGCGACCGTCGAATAAAAACACAATCGCTTAATGGAGTTCGTTAGCATTGCCGCACAAACGTTTTCCATTCCCATGACATTGACATCATGAAAAGTCTGCGTCGCGATTCCAAAGTCGTGATGGGCTGCGGCCAAGTGCAAAACCGCATCACACCCTTGCATCGCTGCAGTAAGGGCCTCCAAGTCACGCACATCTCCCTTTACAAATTCTGATTTGTCGTCAGGAGGAAGCAGGTCGAAACGCACCGTTTCATGCCCAAGGTCCGTCAGCATTTCATGAAATCGCGACCCGACAAAACCGGCTCCGCCCGTAATTAGCACCTTCATTTTAAATCTCAGCAATCGTGATAATGGAACAGGATTGTAGTTGATACGTTCTTGACACAGCTTTTGTCATTGATCGTGGCCACTGTGATGGCCTGCTGCAACTTGATCATAAAAGTCGGCAATGGCGGGAAACACCGTTTCGCGCGAACAACGTTCGTTGATAATTTCCCGGTTTTTTTCCGCAGCCACTTGTCGGAAATTCCAATCGCGAATGCACTCTTCGAGACAGGGCAGTAAAGCGTCGGAGGATTCTGGATCAAACAAAAAACCGTTGCGTCGATGCTCAATCCATTCTCGCACGGATTCGATATTACCCATGATCGGAAGTGCTCCACAAGCCATCGATTCCAGCATACCGTTAGGTGTGCCATCACTCACTGATGGGGACACGTAGGCCATGGCATTTTGTAATGTGTCTGCCCATTCGGTGGGACTTTGGAATGGCTCGACCGAATGATTTTCATCTGGAATGCCAAACTGTCGAATTCTCGCCGAAATGAATTCCATCTGTGCTGGCGGCGCGATCACCCGCAGCACCAATTCAGGAAATTGCGGAACCAGTTTGGCGACACATTCAAAAAGAACGTCCGGTCGTAAATACGGTCCAAATCCTCGGGCATATACGAGCACTGGTTTGCGTTGCTGATGTTTTATGCCTTCTGAAAAGACGCGAAAATCAACGCCTCCATTTGTGGGAAAATAACGACTAATCGCTCCGGTGTAACCAAAGTCTCTGGCCAGATTCAAATCACGTTCGCAATCGGCCGTAAAAGCATCGATTCTCTTCAGCGCTTTTTTGGTCAACCAACGATGGATCGCATAGTGTTTGCAGTTGTAAATAAAATCCTGCCCCCAAGCCGACGCAATCTTTGGTGTGGCTTTAACCCTCGAAAGCACGAAAGTCTCGTTGGGGATCCGCAGCGCGTGTACAACATCCGGCTGAAACTCTTCAAGAATACGATTGGCAGACCTGGACTGCCAAATAACGTCGACGCTGGAAAGTCGGTGCCAAATCGGCCTGGCAACTGAATCCACACCGTACTTGAGCAACAGCTTGACCAAGCCGCCCTGTTTCGGTTTTTTTTCTTCGGTATCTTCAACTTCAGAAGACTTCACGAATGTGTTTCCCGGGCGAAACAACCCTGGAAGTACACGAATATCAATGTCGCCCAGTGGCTTACAGGGATAGGTGCTCAGCAATAGCACTTCGTTGTCGGTGGAACCAAAATATTCTATCCACCGTCGAGCATGCTCTGCTCGACCATCAGCGATAAAGGCAATTTTCATAACGACTTTGTGAAAGCTTGCGACAGCTACTTAATGCCTATCTTCCTGATGGTTTGAAGTCCGTCGATAAAACGATCTGCCATTCGTTCGAGGTTAATCTCCTGGGCAACAATCCGAAATGACTCTTTGCCACGTTCTCGAAGTGCGACTGGATCGCGGATCGCTTGCTCAAGGCAATCTGCGAGTGCGTTGATATTTTCTTTTTCTACGATCCAGCCATTGTCTCGAACGAGGTCTTCTTCGGTTCCATCGGCTTCGGTAACGATAACGGGCAGAGCAAAAGACATTGCTTCCTGAATCGCAAGTCCACCAAGTCCCGGTAGCACAAACAAATCCGCTTCGAGCGCGATTTTAGCAAGCTCATCGCCCGACTTTCGACCAAAGAACCGTGCCGGACAATTCAGTTTTTTTGCCAACCCCTGCAAACGTGAGGAATCGTCACCGTCACCAACGATCCAAATCTCCAGTTCAACACCTTTTGAATGAAGCCTTGATCCGGCTTCGATCAAACGATCAATTCCCTTGGACTCAATCAATCTGCCAATGTTCAGAATTTTTGCCGGCCCGTTAAACGCGGCGGGCCTGTTGGGACATGTACCGGAGGGCTGGCCCACGGTTGCATTGTAAATCGGAAACAGTCGCTCTTTTTCAAAACCGAGTTCCCCATACTGCCTTGCCGCTTTGGATCCGTAACACAGCATGCCATCGAACTGACGAATGAATCGCTTTCGATAATACTGGCGCAGCCTTTTCAAAGGCTTGTTCCAGAAATCGGTTGTACCGATCCCCCAGCCAATTGCCGGAACACCTTTTTTTTGCAGGCGACTAACCGTTCGCCCCATGTCGCTCAACCGTGGGTTTGCAACTGTCACAAACATCGAAGGCGGGTGCGATTCAAGGTGCGTGGCCAATTCAGGCTGGCTAAAACGAGTGAAAACCCCCGAACCCTGAACACGGTTTACAACTCCGACCAGCACAGCTTTGTCAAAATCACCCTCTTTTGAGACGGACTCTCCATCGGATGCGACACCGGCAACGACGTGAACTTCGCCAACACACCGATCAGCAAGTATCTCAAAAAAAGGAATTCGGTAGCTGGTGAGAATCCGCTGCCGAATACAAATTGAGCCGTCAAATTTATTCATTGCGTGATCGCGATGCTCGCAATTGCATCAACTCGGAGGCCTCAGAATTCTTCACTTGGTCAGCGCAACTCTCAATTGTCATGCAGGAAAGAATATTCTCCTCCTGTCGGGGCGATGTAGAATATTTTATAACCGCATTCACGCAGTTGTTTGACAACCTGTTTCGTTTCGCTGGCGGGAATATCGTGTTGAACATGATGAAACTCTACCAGAAGCTGTTTAGGCCGAATGTCACTTGCAATCAAGTCTCTTAAAACTGCGTACTCGGCTCCTTCGATATCCATCTTCAAAATATCTGGTGCTGACATTCCAGGCTGGTTGACTATCGTTGACAGTCGTTTTACCTGAAGAGGGACTGAGTCATCTTTATGGGAACTGTTCAGTTTTTCGTTCATCGTGAAGGATACAAAGTTCTCATTTACCGGCACCCGAAAATTTGCCTCGCCATCATACTCAGCGACACCGTAATCATGAAAATTGAAGGCATCGGGCAACTCGAGTGTTTTTAACCAAGCGATCGACTTTGGCGTCGGATCAAAGCCGTGAACCGTAACTCCAAATTCATTGATCAACCCAAGATCAAATGAGATATCATGTCCCAACCCCAGAGAGTAAACGCAGCACTGATCGTCGATCATTTCTGACGCTACTACCCAGGAAGCCCCTGGCTCACCAAACTCCATTGACGGCAGATGTAGATCAAGAGATGTGTAGAAGTCCTTGGATCGGACGACGTTGCCAAAACGCTTGATTTTTTGATAACAGCGGCGCAATAGACCCATATTAGCTCCTCAAGAAGAAATCAGGATTCCACCAACCAGTCACCAAAATGGAACATGAGATATTCAATTGGGTGTTCTCTGTCCAACAGCCGCTGGTTGCATATGCCCCTGTTGGTAATAGGAAGCATTCAGCCGGTGTGTTTGGTTTTTCTTCGCCGTCCTATGGAAACGACTCGTCACCCAACCGATGGTGATTCCGATTCCTATCCAACCCGAGTTGCCCATCAAGCTACCCTGTTTCAGTGTCAAAATACCTTCAAAACAAAATATTGCCATCAGGATCCCCAAGTTCACGCGACTTTCCACTTTCAAGTCCTTAATAAACATGGTTCTGCCTCCACGGTTGAGCACAGAAAGAGAAAACGCCAGGTACATCAAAAATCCTATAAGCCCTTCTTCAGTTAACACTTCGACAGGAACGTTGTGCGGATAGAAACCAACGATCTTGAAGGCACTACTATTTCCCAAACCCAGCAGCCAGGCAAACGGACCTGCGTCTCCCCAGTAGTATAGCATTCCGGTAATCATTTCCAGTCGACCAGAGGTTGCAACTTCAAATTGCCCTGTTCGCCAGCGACCGGTGTTTCTTAATTGATCAACCGTGTACAAGGCGGCACACACAATGACGATCGCACCGAGCAGTGCAAGAATCGTTGATCGCTTTAACGTCGCGCGTGCGATAATCGGAAGCCAAAGAAAACTAACTGCTGCAAGCGCTGCGAGCTGCCCTCTGGATCCACTTTTAATAATGATGAAAGCACCGAGTACAAAAACAACAGCTTTGATCGCAATGAGTGGGCTGAATTTTCGACCGTAGATTGAAAACAGTGCGCAGATTGATACGTAGCCTGCATAAGTGGCCACTGCAAGCGGGTTCGATTCGACATCCTGACCACCGACATAGGCCAATACGAGAGAGCGGCTTCCATAGTTGCTGAGTCCGTGACCCACCAGGATTATCGCCCCGAGGAATACGGTCGTATTGACTGCGAGACGTAGTTGTTCTTGATCTGTCGCACAGAGCGGAGCGATGAGAACAAATGCAATAATGTAAGGCAGGCTGGACTGAAGGATTCTGACTGTGTCACCAGGGCTTACACTCCAAAAAAAACTGAACGCAGCGAAGGCCAACAAACCACCGCACCACCATGCCTCCGGTGGAAGGCGCCTTCCCCGATACCTTCCAACCCGGAGCGCGTTAAGCACGGCAAGGGCAGTGACTGCCACAAAGGCAAAATTGATCACCGCACCGTATTTTAACAGAACTGGAGTACCCACCTGGAACAACTGTTCTGCCGCGTAAAGCGACCAGATCATCGCCAGTGCAATTCCCGGTTGAAACAACGACTTGAACGAGAACCAGGCTAAAACGAGCGCCAGAATACCGATAACTATTGTAACCACGTTTTTCGATCCTCTGTCTTGGTAAGGGCTCGCCACACTGAACGGTAGCTTTGCTCGGAATTGAATGCCTGAAACTTTTCAGCTAACGATGATGGTCGAAAGTGCTCAGATTCTGTCAATGCCAATCGGAGATCCTGTGAAAATTTAGGTATCTCGTCCGGATCGGTCGTATAGCCTGCCTCGTATTGATCAATAAACCACTTTATCCAGCCGCGATCAGTACCAATCACAGGACGATTCCATGCCACGGATCGGCTCACAATTCCCGAGGGTCTTTCAACATCGCGATAAGGGACAGCGACTAAATTACTGGCGACAACGGCCTGTTGTAGCTCATCATCGGAAACGAAAGAGTTACGCACAATCAAACGGTCTTTTTTACTTCCGTTTTGCAATATTTGCTCTGCCAAATGTCTTGTTTGGGAATCGAATTTTCCCATTAAGACAAGAAAATCATCAGGCGCCAGTGTAGCCCGTTCAAATGCTTGCAGTAAGAGATCAGTACCTTTACGAAATTCCTGATTGCCAACTGAGACAATCATTCGGCCTTTCTCTGGAAAAGCAAGCGCTTTTCTGCAGTCCAGCCGACTGTCAAAGGCTTGTGGTGGGGCCGGGTCGGGACACAAGACGACATTACACTTGGCTGGATTTTTCAAATCGTGGAATGATCTTGGATCAATCAAAAGGGTTTTGCGCCACGGACCTTTTGTTACTACCCACTTGAAATTGCTGACCGTCCTGTTAACCCAGGAATCCGAGGGGGATCGAAAATGGCCTCTCATCAGTGAAATGTTGATCGGAATGCCACCGGTTGTAGGTAACCCAATCAGATTTCTTATGCCTCCCCAAAAGGCCATTCCATCAGCTGTGGGCACAGCAACCATATC
>CAYUNP010000063.1:2876-25193 GCA_964446085.1 uncultured Pirellulaceae bacterium | reverse complement strand
CAATGATGCCCGGGTTCTTTTCTTTTCTGTCGTCTCGTTGCTTTTTCGCCACGATATCTCCAATGCCTAAGACATTGCCTCAATGTTAAAATTCAACGCCGCCATCGCGAACGGCCTTTGCCAGCTCAGCGATGCGACCATGAAACTTGTAGGGTCCACGATCAAACTTGACTGTCTTGACGCCAGCCGCAACCACTTTGGCCGCCATGGCCTCACCGATTACCTTCGCCGCGTCACAGTTGCCACCATTATCGATTTTGGCAGCAAGATCCCGGTCACGTGTACTGGCCGAACAAAGCGTCTTGCCAAGATCATCATCGATCAACTGGCAATAAATGTGCTTGTTCGTTCGGTGTACCGACAATCGGGGGCGATCCGCCGTACCACGGATGGTTTTACGCACCCGGTTGGTTCGTCGCCAACGTGTTTTATTAACTGATTTTTGGTGTTTCACCGGATCGTCTCGCTTGTTCTCTGCATCATGTTGCCAGGGAATACTCGGGCAAATGATGACGCCGAAAAAAATGTTCGTTTGTGTACCGACTTAAACTGCCGACTAACTTCTCGACTACTGCTTGGCAGCCTTACCAGGTTTGATCTTCACGTGTTCACCCACGTATCGGATCCCTTTACCTTTGTAAGGTTCAGGCTTTCGAAGTGCTCGGACTTCGGCAGCAAACTGGCCAACCTTCTGCTTGTCAGGGCCTTTGACCTTGATGTGTGTCTGGTCAGGACAAGTCACATCCAAACCTTCAGGAACTTCCTTCTTCAGTTCGTTCGCCAATCCAACTCGCAGTGACAAAATTTTGCCCTGAAGATTGCAAACGTAACCAACGCCCTGAAGTTCCAGGTTTTTCTCGTAACCGTCTTTGCAGCCGATCACCATATTGTTGAGCAGCGCCCGGGTGAGTCCGTGCATTGCTCGCGAAATGCGATCGTCTTTCTTGCGAGAGACAATTGCTTCCTTGCCATCATCGTTGACGGCGACATCAACTTCCGGCCGAAGTTCAATAGAGAGCTTGCCAACCGGGCCTTCGACGTTCAACTGGCTACCGGCTACGGAAACCTTGACGCCGTCGACGATCGGGACCGGTTTGTTACCAATTCGTGACATGATTCGTTACTTTCGACTCTTGTTTGTTTCGTGACTACCAGATCTCACAGAGCACTTCGCCGCCAACCTTTTGTTGACGTGCTTCGCGGTCACTCATCATCCCTTGCGAGGTACTGAGGATCGCGATGCCCATGCCGTCCAGAATCGGACGCAGATCTTTTGACTTCGAGTAAACGCGGCAACCAGGTTTGCTAACTCGCTTGATTTTGCGAATCACCTTTTCACCAGCATTGCCATATTTCAAATCGATATGCAGTGATCCAACAGGCTGAGCTTCTTCCGCTTTCCAGTCCCAGATGAAACCTTCTCGCTTGAGAACTTCTGCTACACCGATTTTGGCTTTTGAGATTGGCATCTCAACCGACGGGCGCTCAACACTTACTGCATTACGGATGCGTGTCAGCATGTCGGCAATTGGGTCAGTCATCATGATGATGGTTCCTTATTTCCTACCAACTTGCTTTACGGACACCCGGAATCATGCCCTTTTCGGCAAGTTCCCGGAAACAGATACGACAGATACCGAACTTGCGGTAAACCGCTCGGGGACGTCCGCACAATTTGCAGCGCCGCTCCTGACGGACGGGGTACTTTGGTTTTCGATTCGCTTTGGCGATTTTCGATTTACGTGCCACAAGACAACCTATTAAAAATTTCTGAGTGTTTTTGCCGAAGCAACCGTGACTAGTCTTTAGTCACTTGCTCCTTGAAAGGCATCCCGAACTGACGCAACAGTTCCCGTCCTTCGTCATCAGTATTAGCCGAAGTCACAAACACGATGTTCATTCCCTGACTACGGGTAAATTTATCCGGGTTAAGTTCCGGAAAAACTCCGTACTCGTTCAAACCCAAACTGTAATTTCCACGACCATCGAAAGCCTTGAAACTCACGCCGCGAAAGTCACGAACACGAGGCAAGACCAGCGAAAAAAGTCGGTCCATGAATTCGTACATGCGATCGCCACGAAGCGTCACCTTGCACCCAATCGACTGACCTTCGCGGAGGCGAAAGTTGGCGATCGACTTACGGGCTTTCGTGATGACCGGCTTTTGACCAGCGATCAAACCAAGAGCTTCGACTGCATCTGCCAGGTGCTTTTTGTCCTGAACAGCTTCGCCAACGCCCATGTTAATGACGACCTTCTCCATCCTTGGCTGAGCCAGAACGTTCTTGCGTCCGACCTTCTCAGGCAGAGCCGGAAGAATCTCGTCTTTGTATTTTTGCTTTAGTCGCGGAATCATCGTTTTCGTTTTCCCTGGTGATTAAGGTCGGTAATAGACCAAAACATTTCAGTGGATTAGTTGTGTTTTGTTTTCGACGGCTGGTCGCCGCCCTGGTGTTAAATAACTTCGTTGGCGAGACTGACGATCTTCATGAAGTTCTTCTCACGCAACTCACGAGCAACCGCACCAAAGATACGTGTGCCACGTGGGTTTTTGTCGGCGTCAATCAGGACAGCCGCGTTTGAGTCGAACCGAATGTAAGAGCCATCTTCGCGACGGGTTTCTTTCTTCGTACGAACGATCACGGCTTTGACGATCGACTTCTTCTTCACGTCGCTGCCAGGAATCACGCTCTTGACGCTGCAAACGATGACATCACCGAGGCCAGCAACGCGACGACGTGAACCACCGAGCACCTTGATGCACATGATTTCACGGGCGCCCGTGTTGTCAGCTACTTGCAGTCTTGTTTCTTGTTGAATCATTTTCGTATCTTGTTTTCAAACGAAAGTGCTAAATTTGTCAGTCCGGGACCGACCTACGAAGCGCCTTCGGCACTCTGTGTTTCCAGTTCCTTTTGCTTACGAGCAGCACGCATGGCGACAACGTCAACCTCACGGCTCTTCTCGATCACTTTCACCAGGTTCCATCGCTTCTTCTTTGAAGTCGGTGCCGCTTCGATGATCTGAACCGTATCGCCTTCATTCGATTCGTTATTCTCGTCATGGACATAACATGTCGTACGCTCACGCATGTACTTTCCGTACTTCGGATGCTTGACGGTACGTGGAATTTCCACGACCCGTGTTTTCGACATCTTGTCGCTTTTGACGCGACCGATCATTATTCGTTTTGGCATTGTCTTACCTGATTCCAGTTTCTCTGTGCGGTTATCGCTTACGCTTCTGCTGCAGTTTTCTTCTCAGCGGCAGCAGCGGCGTTACGTCGCTCCGACTGAACAGTCTTGATTCTCGCAACCAATTTTCGGTTTCGCGACAACTCAGAAGGCTGATCCAGACGATCGGTCTGAGCCTTTACCTTCAGGCGAAACAGCTGCTGGTAGCACTCTTTAAGAGTCGCTTCCATCTGCTCTTCGTCCATGTCTCGAATGTCGTTCATGCTGACCATGATTTGTCTCTTGAATTTTGGTCGTGAATCTTGTGTCTGTAATTAAACGGCTGAGCCGTTGTCTCTGTTTCAATTGGTCGTGACTCAAAGCCACAACCACGTTTACATTGGCAAACGCTTTACCATACGAACCTTGAAAGGCATCTTGTGAGCCAAACGGGCAAAGCAAATCTTTGCCTGTTGTTCACCCACACCACCGATTTCATAAAGGATCGTGCCTGGCTTGATGGTTGCAACCCAGTACTCCGGTTCACCCTTACCTTTACCCATACGCGTTTCCAACGGAGTCGAGGTGATCGACCGGTGTGGGAAGACGCGAATGTAGAGTTTACCTTCGCCTCGAATGTATTGTTGAGCAGCGATACGTCCAGCTTCAATGGTCTGCGCTTTCAACCAACCGGGATCAAGCGCTTGAAGGCCATAGTCACCAAAGACAACTTTGTTGCCTCGGGTGGCGTTACCTTTTATATGACCTCTTTGGACTTTTCGATGCTTGACCCGTTTTGGCATCTGCGCCATTGTCTTCGTCTCCGTAGTTACCCTGGTTAATCCAAACCTGAACGCCGATGTGGCCCTGAGCCGTCAATGCTTCGGTGAAACCGTAATTGATTTTCGCCCGCAGCGTGCTCAGTGGAATGGAACCGCTAATCTGCTTTTCACGACGAGCCATTTCTGCCCCGCCCAATCGACCTGCCAACTGGATTTTGATGCCCTTTGCACCAGCGTCCATTGATTCTTCCGCAGCACGTTTCATTGTGCGGCGAAAACTTGAACGACGAGAAAGCTGCTCAGCAATCTTCTCGGCGACCAACTGTGCCTGCAGGTCAGGTCGAGTTACTTCCTCAATCTTCAGATTGATTCGGCGACCTACAAGGTTTTGAATTTCGTTTTGAAGCCGTTCGACTTCCTGACCTTTTTTACCGATGATCAGACCGGGACGAGCAACAAACAAAGTGACTTTCACTTCATCACGCGTTCGCTCGATTTCAATCTTGTCGATGCCCGCTGCTTTATAGTTTTGCGTTGGGTGCTTTCCGACGAAGTCGCGGATCTTCTTGTCCTCAAGAAGGAACTCTGCGAACTCACCTTTCGATGCGTACCAACGACTCTTCCACGTCTCCATAACGCCGACGCGGAAAGCAACAGGATTAACTTTTTGACCCATAGTGTTCTCGTTCTTTGCGACCAAGCTTCATGCGAAGCTGATCATTTTGAAAGTTAAACTTCTTCCAACTTGATTCGGATGTGTGCCTGTCGCTTGAGGATCATCCTTGCCATGCCTCGAGCTCCAGGACGAACACGCTTGAACATTGGTCCGCCGTCAATGCAGGCTTCGGACACAATCAATCGGTGTTCATCAACGATTCGCCCCGGGTTTTGCTCAGGATCCTGAGCGTTCGCCAAAGCTGCCTTGATGGTTTTCTCAAGCATCCGGGCACCGCGTTGAGGCTGGTACCGAAGGATGTCGAGTGCTTCATCAACAAATTGACCGCGTACCATGTCCGCCAAAGGCCGAACCTTGCGTGCACTGATTTTCGCGTATCGTAATTTTGATTCAAATGCCATGATTTGTTCTCGATGTTGGCTGACTGCTAAATGCAAACCAGTCCGTCACTATTTCTTCTTACCGCCACCGTGGCCACGGAAAGTCCGCGTCGCCGCAAACTCACCCAACTTGTGACCGATCATATCTTCAGTCACATAAACCTTCACGTGCTGGCGGCCGTTATGGACCATGAACGTGTAACCAATAAACTCTGGCACAACCGTACAGGCGCGAGCCCACGTTTTGATTGGCTCTTTCGATCCAGCCGATTCCGCCTTCTGCACTTTGGCAAAAAGCTTCTCGTCTACGTATGGACCTTTTTTCTGTGATCTGCTCATAGGACCTATTTAACTTTCAGCTGACCGTAACGCTTGGACTTACGACGACGAACGATGGCCGCATTGGAAGCCTTCGCCAACTGACGAGTACGGCCACCTTTGGCTGGCTTACCGGATGGACTCACTGGGTGACGACCACCTTTGGTACGACCCTCACCACCACCGTGCGGGTGATCGATTGGGTTCATCGCAGTACCACGAACAGTCGGGCGACGACCCAACCATCGGCTTCGACCGGCTTTACCAAGCCGAACCGAACTGTGTTCTGAGTTTCCAACGCGACCGATCGTGGCACGACAGGCTGATGGAATACGACGGATCTCGCCGCTTGGCAGTGAAATCTGAGCCCAGTTAGCTTCGCGAGCCATCAACGTGGCACTCGAACCAGCACTGCGGCAAAGAATGGCACCCTGGCCAGGACGCATCTCAACGTTGTGGATCACTGTCGCCAAAGGAATGTTCTTCAACGGCAAGCAGTTACCAACTGTCGGTGGAGCATCAGGACCACTTTCAACAGCGGCTCCCTGCTTGAGACCTTCTGGCCAAATGATGTAACGCTTTTCGCCATCAGCGTACTTCAACAACGCAATGCGAGCACTGCGGTTTGGATCGTACTGGATCGAATCAACGAAAGACTTAACGCCATCCTTGCTTCGCTTGAAATCAATCACACGATACTTACGCTTGTGACCACCGCCACGATGACGAACCGTGATCTTGCCCTGGTTATTACGACCAGCGTGCTTCTTCAGCGGACGAAGAAGTGACTTTTCGGGTTTGGCACCCTTGGTCAACTCCTTGAAATCGCAAACGCTCGCGTCGCGACGCCCAGGCGAAGTCGGTTTGTATTTTCTAATTCCCATTATCTACTCCGGAAGGTCCGGGTTAACTTTTGTGTTTCGTGTTGGCGACGAGCCGCACTGTGCCTAGAAGAAGTCGATGCGATGCTCGGGATCGAGCTTCACGATGGCCTTCTTCCACGCCTTGGTACGACCCCAGGTGAAACGGTAACGCCGCGGCTTACCTTTTCGCGTTTGAGTCGCAACCTTCTCAACCTTGACCTTGAACAGCTCTTCAACAGCCGCCTTGATCTCGGTCTTTGTTGCCAAGGCATTCACCTTGAACGTGTATTGATTCAATTCGTTTGACTGGTAGACACCCTTCTCAGTAACCATTGGCTTAATGATCACCTGATGCGATTCCAGTTTCGGCCCCTTACGAGGAGCTGGTGCTTTTCTTTTGAGTCCCATTTTCTACTCCTACGCCTCTTCGCCGGAAGTTTCAGGCTGAGCCTTGGCAGGCACGCCGTTTTTCAACTGATCCAACGCCTCGCGAGTAAACAAAACCTTCTTTGGCTTCAGAATCTCAAGAGCATTCAAATCACAAACTGGCAAAACTGAAACACCCTGAATGTTCCGAGCACTGCGATGCACCGCCGAAGAAACTTCAGCCGTTGCAATCAATGCAGTCGAACCATCGAGCCCCATGCCCTTGAGCATTCCAGCAATCGCACTTGTCTTGGGAGCATCCATCGACAACTTGTCGATAACTGCAACCTGCTCGTCACGAATCTTTCCTGCGATCGCCATCCGCGTTGCAGCACGAACTGCCTTGCGAGGCAAGCGATACGAGTAGTCACGATTTCGACGAGCGAAAGCATGCCCACCACCGCGGCGAATGTTACTGCGACGACTACCGGCACGAGCGTTACCAGTACCCTTCTGGCGATACATCTTCTTGCCAGATCCAGCGACTTCAGCGCGACTTTTTGTTTTGTGTGTTCCCTGCCGAGCACTCGCCTGGTACATCACAACGACATCGTGCAACAATTGCTTGTTGATCGTCGCCGAAATATCTTCCGGGCTAATCTCGTACTTGCCGACCTCTTTGCCGGCGGAATCAAATACTGGCAAACTCGCCATGACTAAAACCTAAATAACTGTTTTGACTGCTCTTAAAGTGGCTGCTGAAACCAACAGACAACTACTTCTTCATGTTCGTTTCGCGAACCATGACAAAGCCACCATTGGGCCCAGGAACCGCACCCTCTACCAGCAACAAATTGTTCTCTTCGTCGACACTGACAAGATTCAGATTACGAACAGTAACCCGTGCATTGCCGTAACGACCCGCCATCCGCTTGCCCTTGAAAGTTCGGCTAGGATAAGCACTCATGCCCGTACCACCAGCATGGCGGTGACACTTCTTGACGCCGTGTGTCGCACGCTGACCAGAGAAGTTATGACGCTTCATAACACCAGCAGTACCACGACCTTTACTAATGCCAACCACATCAACGCGAGGCACTTCAGCCAGAACGTCGACCTTCACTTCGGCACCGACCTCAACCTCAGAAGCTCCGCGAATCTCGCGAATAAACTTTGCCGGCTCGCAATTCGCTTTTTCACGAAGAACACCAGCAGCAGCAAGCTTCTGAGAACGCTTACTCTTGATATCTGCAACATGACCTCGCTCAGCTCGCGAAGCCTGACTTTGCCGAGAACGCTGATCCTTTTTAGGACGAGCCTTTTCACCGAAACCCAACTGGATTGCTGAATAGCCATCTTTTTCTGGAGTACGAACTTGCAACACCTTGCAAGGACCCGCCTCGATAACCGTTACCGGTGTGACGACCCCGGTTTCGGAATCGAACACCTGGGTCATCCCGACCTTACGGCCGAGTATGCCTTTTGCCATGACTAATCGCCTTGTGTTTCAGTGACTGCCGTCAAGGAAGTAATCTCAAAGCCAACTAAACCGATTGAACTGATTTAAAAATCGAATCGATCTAACTAACCGCGAAACCCTTATCCCTGCGACTTCCGTTCATATCTATAAATCGCCGGAGCGCTTTGTTTCATTAAAAGCTGACTGCAAACGCAGCCAACACACTATTTTGTTGATGCCTTGATCTTGATCGAAACACCCGCTGGAAGACTCAGCTTGTTCAAAGCTTCAATTGTCTTCGCCGTCGCCTGAACAATATCAATCAGACGCTTGTGCGTGCGGATCTCAAATTGATGACGAGCCTTCTTGTTAACAAAAGGACCCGACAGGACGGTGTATCGCTCAATCCGGGTCGGCAATGGAATCGGCCCATGAACTTCAGAGTGAGTCCGCTTTGCCGTGTCCACGATATCCTGAGCACTCTGATCGAGGATCGAGTGATCATATGCTTCCATGCGAATGCGAATAACTTCGTGATTACCAGCCACGCGGCGTCTCTCCAAAAACAGGCAGTCCGAGGACAACTCTGATCAACAAAAAAAATTCCCGATCTCCGACTCAAAACCACCTGACCTTGAAAAGTCATTCCGTACTCCGTCCGCAGGCATTGGTAGCTGCGAGGTCGCCGGAAGATCGCTTTTTACCGCGACGGCAACCAGATGGCACAGGATCAGTGGCCCAGAGAGATCTCACTGGGAAAGCCGGAGAATTTAAGGATGTTTTCGGAGACCGTCAACGGTGAATTTAGAAAATTCGCAAAGGAATCTGCAAATGTCCCAACCTTGCTCCCTTGCAGGTCAAGACCAATCCGCTGCGCCTAATTATAGAAGGTCTCTTCCTGGCTCGGCATGAATCGATTCCTCTCAGCGGAGAGCTTTCATCATCCATAAGCTCGCGTAATCGTTATGAACCTCAACGTATGACGGAATCCCCCCCTATTTGCGACGTTTTCTTCTGCCCAAAGTCCGCACTCCTAACCAGAAGCTATCTTTCCCTGACCAAAAAATAGCACCCCACCGCCTCGAACTCCCTACCTTCTCGAGCAAAGCCATTTTTTGCGTCCTACGAAACACACGGATGCATTTTGGCAAAGAGGCCATGTTAACAACCCCGCAAACCAACTGGACAAGACTTGATAACGGCGTAAGAGTCGTTACCGAACAAGTTCATGACTGTGCCAGCGCGGGAATTTCGGTACTTGTTGATGCCGGGCCTCAGGACGAAACCGAAGGCCAAATTGGATTAGCACATCTCTGTGAACACGCGGCTTTTCTTGGCACACCCCTGAGAACCAGTCAGGAATTGGCACTGTTGATCGATGCCGCTGGTGGCTGCTTCGGGGCCTTCACTGCTCCGGATTACACCTGTTTTTACTCGCACGTACTGAAAGAGTACGTCAGCTACGCCCTCGACTTGATGGGCGACATCCTCGTGGCAAGCAAATACCCTGAAAAATGCCTTGAGCGTGAAAAGGGCGTCATTTGTCAGGAAATCATCGGTTACCAGGACTCTCCCGACAGCGTGCTGCTTGATCTGACCAAGCAGAATCTGTGGCCAAACGACACATTGAGTAACTCTGTGATCGGGAGTATCGAAGACGTCAAAGGGTTGACTCGTTCCGATGTAATCCAGTTCGTTTCCAGGCAATACACTCCTGACCGCCTGATCATCGCGGCCGCAGGAGGCATTGAGCACGATTCAATCGTTGAACAAGTGCAGGATGCTTTCTGGACTCTGCGGGGTCAGTCCAATCCCCGCACCGATTTACCACCTGTTGTAAAAGGCGGCATCGCCATTGAGGAAATGCCAACGGCGCAGTGCAGCTTTGCGGTCGCACTTCCGGCGCCGGCCTTTAGTGACAAAAACCGCTACACCCTGCACGTGATGAACAATCTCATCGGCGGCGGGATGAGCTCACGCCTCTATCAAACGTTGCGGGAAAAGCACGGACTCGTTTATAGCGTCCAGTCGAGCGTCCTTTCCTACCGTCGGGGCGGCGCGTTAATGATCACCGGCGCGACAACGGACGAGAAACTCATTGAAGGAATTTCACTGGTCCTGATGCAACTGATGTCACTCGCGGTTTGGGATTCGCCAATCGACGAAGAAGAGCTCTGGAAATCAAAGATGCAAGTTCGCAGCCAAAGTCGTTTGGCAACAGACCTGATCTCCAATCGCGTCTCCCGAATTGCCACTCAGGAGTTCCACCTCAACACGCGTATCGACGACGAAAAGATTCTGGAAGACATCGATTCGGTCACGCTGGAAGATCTTCAGAAAATGGCTTTTGAATTATTGATGAACGGGATGCAGCACTTGTCAATCGCGGTCACCGGTCCGGTAAAGCCCACAGGGTCCGTTTATGACGAATTGGCTGATATTTACGCCAGTTTCACAGGGGCAAACGTGAACGAATGAGCTATCTGGTGAAATTTCACCGCTTGTCCTTTTACTGAAACCTATATTCGCATGGAGTCGGAAATTTTCGGCTCCAACAAGCAAATCTACTTTGACTCAAAGGAACGAAACATGCCTATTCCAGAAAACGTACGCAAAAACTGGATCGAAATCCAGAAAAAGTTTAACCACCCGGTCAACGCGATCGGCGTAAAGATCGCTGAGACAGATGCCAAGACTTTGTCGGTATGGAAAGAAGAAGGAATCGACCAATACCAGCAGAAGTAAGCCATGCCGGGCGCCTAACGGTGCCCGACTACTTTTTTTGTCATGACAAACAACATTCGAACAGCGCGAATTTTTCGCGCTGGTTCGCAATGTTTTAACAGGTGCGTGAACCCACGCAGCAATTGCCCCAATCCCCCACTACCACCAAGTCAATCAAATGAATGCCAAACCTTCAACGCATATTCTTGACGCAGCACGATCAATTCTTGCCAATGAAAAGATCGACACACTGGACTTCGACAACGAAGCACTCCAGATAGAGCGCACTCCAGAATCACTTCTCATTCAAGCTTGGGCCAGCGAGTCGGCTGACGAGAAACTGGAAGCTTTGTTGCAAGTTCTGGACATGGATCCTGACAACAAACTCGCCCAGAGTGGACTTGACTGGGTTGATGGAATGACTGGATTTGTCCAGCAAATCACGCGTGAAGAGGAAGCTGGCGAAGAAACAGAAACAGAAACACAGGATTTGGCAGAGACATCTGAAGATGACGACCGGTCAGATTCCGATCGTGATGCAGAGCAGCATGAGGACGAGGAAGTTCGCGCTGAGGAAGCTCGCGAAGACCAGACTGAAGATTGCGATTCTGAATCAGAATCAACATCCAACGGTAACGCGAGAAAGCTGTTTGGCTTTGCCCTTAACAACGTTTCGCTCGGCGGCAACAGCAATGACTCAGATGAGCCGGAAGAAGAAGCTCTGTACTTCAACAACGAGATAGTTGATTCGGAATGCGATTCTGACACGTGCTGCGAAGCGGAAACGGTTGAAGAATTCGCTGCAAAAATTGAGGAAGAATCAGACGACGATTCCAATGAGGCAGAAGCACAGCGGCTTGAAGAAGAGCGAGCTGAAGAAGCACGTCGCCTTGAAGAGGAAGCCGAAGCACAGCGTCTTGAAGAGGAAACCGAAGCTCAACGCCTTGAAGAAGAGCGAGCTGAAGAAGCACGTCGCCTCGAAGAGGAAACCGAAGCACAGCGTCTTGAAGAGGAAACCGAAGCTCAACGCCTTGAAGAAGAGCGAGCTGAAGAAGCACGTCGCCTCGAAGAGGAAGCCGAAGCACAGCGTCTTGAAGAGGAAGCCGAAGCTCAACGCCTTGAAGAAGAGCGAGCCGAAGAGGCACGTCGCCTCGAAGAGGAAGCCGAAGCAAAGCGACTTGAAGAAGAAGCTGAAGCTGAAGCACAGCGATTGGCTGACGAAGCTGAAGAAGCACGTCGCCTCGAAGAGGAAACTGAAGCAAAACGCATCGAAGAAGAAGCCGAAGCACAGCGACTGGCTGACGAAGCCGAAGCTCAGCGTCTCGAAGAAGAACAAGCCGAAGAAGCACGTCGCCTCGAAGAGGAAACCGAAGCACAGCGACTGGCTGACGAAGCCGAAGCACAGCGTCTCGAAGAAGAACAAGCCGAAGAAGCATGTCGCCTCGAAGAGGAAGCTGAAGCCAAGCGTCAAGCAGATGCTGAAGAAGCACAGCGACTGGCTGACGAAGCTGAAGCACAGCGGCTCGAAGAAGAAAAAACGGCAGAAGCACTTCGTCGTCTTGAAGAAGAAGCCGAAGCACAGCGTCAGGAAGCTGAAGCTCAGCGATTGGCTGAAGAAGTCGCCGAAGCACAACGCCTTGAAGAAGAGCGTGCTGAAGAAGCGAGTCGCCTGGAAGCGGAAGCCGAAGCACAACGTCAAGCTGACGAAGCAGAAGCTGCAGCTCAACGCCTGGCTGACGAAGCCGAAGCTCAGCAGCTTGAACAACAAAATCAAACTTCTGTGCAATCGCAATCTCCTCAACTGGAAGATGCATTGCCACTGACTCAGGTGCCAACGTTCGAAGCAACAGTTTCAGCAGAAGCGGTCGAGGCAGAGATTCAACAGGACATCACTGAGCTCGCGACAGAGGCTCGCGAAGTTGTCGCAGAAACAGCAACGCCTGAAGCAACAACCCGTTCAGGAGACATGCCACTGGTCCTCGCAGTTGATGATAGCCCAACAATTCGCAAGCTTGTCACGATGACTCTGGAGCGAGAGGGCTTCGAAGTAATCACTGCTGCTGACGGACTTGAGGCACTTCAGCTTCTCTCAGAACACATGCCGGACATCATTTTGTCCGACGTCAACATGCCTCGTCTCGACGGCTACAAGCTGTGTCGATTCGTCAAAAAGCATGAGCGCACAAAGCACATTCCAGTCGTCATGTTGTCAGGGAAAGATGGAGTCTTTGACAAACTGCGTGGAAAGATGTTTGGCTGCGGCGATTATATCACCAAGCCATTTGAATCCGGAGACCTTGTTGAAAAAGTTCGCCTTCATACAGGCGTTTACTCAGGCTAAGCACCCTTTTGCTTGCACAGGAATATCATGAGCAACCCTAATAATCCCCAATCGATTTCGACTGAAGCTTTGTTGAATCACGACAAGGCTCCAGCCAGCAAAGACGTCAGCCCTGCTGAGTTTGAGCTGGGCAGCATTAACCTGATCTCCCAGCTGGAGATTCAGATTGACAGCGCGAAAAGCCGCAGCAACCACGTTGCGAACGCCAGCGAAAACACGGACCGGCTACTTTCGGTCCTGCTGGCCTTCTGCGATGAGTTTCTTGCCGGTGAGCATTTTGCGCAAGCCAGTCAATCGATCGAAAAGGCCAGCTTTGCGAGTTTGGCACATAACGAAGTGCTCAGCACTCGATCGTGGGGCTTTGCACTTAAAAGCCTGTTCGGAAGTGACGTTTGCAACGATGAAAGTGTTCGTCAGACCTATGACCAGTTGGGCGAGGCACTTCTGAAGGCATGTGTCGCAGTTTTAACTCAGGCGGTCGCAACGGTTGGATCGGATTCACCAACGGGAAAGACGATCGAGCAGAGCACGGCCATTTTTGTCGAAGAATTTAAGGCGAATTGGTAGTTAGAAACAACGATGAGCAGTCCCCAAAAAATCCTGGTTGTCGAAGACAGCCCCACCACTCGACGCCAGATCACTGAAATCCTTGAAAGCCAGGGATACGAAGTGATTGCGGCCGAAGATGGCGAGGCTGCACTTGAACTGGTGCGTGAACATCATCCGGAACTGGTTGTTCTGGATATTGTGCTCCCGAAAAAGAATGGCTACCAGGTTTGTCGCAACATCAAAGCGGACCCGGAACTGGCCATTAAGGTCATGATGCTGACCGCCAAAGATCAGGAAAAGGATCGCATCTGGGGCCAACGCCAAGGCGCCGACAGATACTTGTCCAAGCCAGTTAACGCTGACGAGCTGATAAAAGCGGTTGCCGAAATGGTTTCCGCAAACCTCTCGTCGAGTTAAACACAACCACCGAATGGAATCACAGGCTATGTCCGACACAACAAATACTCCCCAATCTGGCGATCCGCTCAAGGACGATGTCCAGAAGGCATTGCTGGCCGCCTTTGGCGATGACGCCATGGACTGGATGGACGAAGACGAAAATCTCGAACTGGAAATGCAAGCCTTTGCACAAGCCAGTGACACTGCAGCAGAAGAAAACAGCCTGGCTCCCGATGCGAAGCTTGGCAACCTGCTCGAAGAAATCAGCTCTGCCCTTGATGGCAGCTCTGTCGCTGAAGGAGCTCTCGAATCCTTTGGCGAAACCGAAAACGAAGACGACGAAGCGCTCGTGGACCTCGGGCCGCGCTATGTTGTTTTCGAAGTCGGCGATCAGCAGTACGGAATGCCTCTTGATGGCGTTTTGGAAATTGATCGTTGCGGCAAAGTTACGTCCCTTCCCAGAACGCCAAACTGGCTTCGTGGCGTAACGAATCTTCGAGGTCAAATTCTTTCAGTGACCGATTTCCGGGACCTGCTTGGTTTGGCCGACCAACGTCGAACTGTTGGCGAAAAAATTATCGTTGTCCACAGCGAGCGTCACGATGCGCGTACTGCACTGGTTGTTGATCGGGTACTTGGTATCCGTAACCTGCGCGGCGAGCAAGGACCTCTCGAAGGACTATCAGACCGCCTTTCAGTCTTTGCAGACTCTTTGGCAGTCACCGATCAGGCGACGACCGTTTTGATCGACCCGGACCGTCTACTTGGCAGCAACGAACTCTCTTCGTTCTCAGTCGAGTAAACGATCAGCCTGGGAATTTCGAAATGCGGCGTCTGTCGCAGTTAGTCAACGATTGTCCTTGTTGGAAAATTGTTACCACTTCACCACAAACCAGTAAAACACTCACCGAGGTAATTTCATGTCCAGAAAAATGAATCTTGCAGACAACGCTCTGTTCAGGTTTTTCGGGAAGACGATCACGCGCAAGCTGATCGCACTTCTCGTTGTTATCGGTCTTGTACCGATGTTCGCCGTTGCGATTTCCATGTATGGTTCGACGTCGCAAGGTATCTTCGCGAAATCGTTCGACCAGTTGGAAGCGATCAAGACGATTAAAACCAACCAGCTGAAGGATTATTTCTCCTTCATTGACGGTCAAGTTCGTACTTTCGCGGGTGACGTCGCTATTATCGACGCCATGAAGGCTTTCCCGGCTGCAGAAAAGAGTGCTCGTGAAGAAGCTGGCGTAACCGACGAAAACCTTGTTGAGATGAAAAGCCATCTTCGCGATTACTACACTTCAAAGTTCGGTGCTGAGTACGGCAGTCGTAACAATGGTGCTACCCCACCAACCGCCTCACAGTTCCAGCCACTGGACAAGGATTCAATCTTCCTTCAGTACCAGTACATTAGTGCCAACCCAAATCCGCTGGGTGAGAAAGAAGGCCTGGTTTCTGCAGATGACGGCACGACTTACAGCCAACTGCACGCCAAGTACCACCCAATGGTTCGAAGCTACCTGAAGCAGTTTGGTTACTACGATATTTTCCTTTGCGATCTTGAGTCTGGCGACATCGTCTACTCGGTTTTCAAAGAATTGGACTTCACGACTTCATTGGCTGACGGTCCTTATTCGGAAACAAACTTCGGCCGCGCTTTCAAGCTCGCACGAGACGCGAAATCAGCTGACGAAGTATTCCTGGTTGACTACGAAGAATATGTTCCATCGTACAACGATGCGGCCAGTTTCATTTCAACTCCCATCTACGACGGCGACACAAAAATCGGCGTAGCTATCTTCCAGATGCCGATTGACAGAATCGCGGCGATCATGGGTGAGCGTACTGGTATGGGTGAGTCTGGTGAAACATACGCCGTTGGATCGGATAACCTCCTGCGAAACGACTCTCGTTTCATTGAAAACACGATGATGAACCCTGAGTACGCGATTAAGACAAAGGCTGTACAGGAATCTTTCAAAGGCAACTCTGGTAAAGAAGTGATCGACGATTACCGTGGTCTTCCGGTACTTTCAGCCTGGTCGCCAGTAACCATTTACGAAGGCGTTCCTGGCCGTGCCGAGCCAATCACCTGGGCTTTGATGTCGGAAATTGATGACGAAGAAGTACGTCGTCCGCTGACGTTCCTGAACGTTGCAAGATCGGGTCTGGCATGGATCCTTGGTGCTCTTGTTCTTGGTTCTCTGGTTATTTGGTTTGTTGCTCGTGGTATCTCCCAGCAAGCGGCTTCCATTAAAGACATGCTTGGTAATGTTGGTATTGGTATCCTCGACGCTCGTGCTGAAAAGATTACCAACGACGAGCTTGGCGAGGTTGCCGACGCCCTGAACGCTATGAGTGATACGACGCTGTCCCTGATTGAATCTGACGAGAAGCGACAGGGTGTACAGCAGTCGATTGAAGAGTTGATTGGTGAGATGGACCGTATTGCTGCCGGTAACCTTGGTGTTAGCGCCGACGTGAAAGAAGACATTACGGGTGAGATCGCCGGTGGTGTCAACAACATGACTGAGCAGTTGCGTTTGATTGTACAGCAGGTACAAAACGCGACATACATGGTAACAAGCTCTGCCGATGAGATCGCCGACCAGTCGACGAAACTGTCACAGGAAAACGATGAACAGGCCAGCCAGATTGAAAATACTTCTTCTGAAGTACTTCAGATCACTGGCGAGTTCCAGAACGTAGCCGCGAAAACGCGAGAGTCGGTGCAGGTAGCCCAGCAAGCCCGTGAAACGGCGAACAAAGGTTACCAGGCGGTGACCGATACGGTCCAGGGTATGGATCGTATCCGTGATCAGGTACAGGCCACTTCCAAGCGTATTAAGCGACTGGGTGAATCATCCCAGGAAGTTGGCGAGATCGTTCAGCTGATTTCCGATATTGCTGACCGAACGTCGATTCTGGCTCTTAACGCTTCGATTCAGGCTTCGATGGCCGGTGACGCCGGTCAGGGTTTCGCTGTTGTTGCTGAAGAAGTTGAGCGTCTCGCTGAGCGGTCGACGGATGCGACAAAGCAGATCTCGTCTCTGATCAAAGCGATTCAGACGGGTACTTCTGAAGCCATCGCGGACATGGAAGAAGCGACACGCGAGGTAGTTGAAGGGTCGCAGCTGGCGACTCAGGCTGGTCAAACGCTGGCCGAAATTAACGAGGTATCCCAGCAACTGGAAACTTCGATTAAGCAGGTTTCTGACTCGGCTCTTGAGCAAGCGGAAGCGGCGACAAGAATTGCTTCTACGATGAACGAGATTTCTTCGACGACAAAACAGTCGGCTGAAAAGTCACGTTCTGCGACCGAGCAGGTTTCGGCTCTGGCAACATTGGCCGGCCAGCTTGGTGACTCGGTTTCTCGATTCTCGCTTGAAGATGCTACGGCAACTGAAAAGCAGGTCATGAACGAGATCGGCGAAGTTTCTTCAATGATGAATTCAACTTCATCAACTGAAAGTGGATCAACAACTGCTTACACGAACCAGTAAGCGTTGGTAAAGATTACCGAACCAGCACCGACAGGCCGGCCACCAGCCAGTTTGTCGGTGTCGTTCGGGCGATCTTTGCAACTGAAAACCCTCCTCGCCCTCCCAGAACCATTGGAACTGTACCGGGAGCAGCTTTCGCTGTGCCCGGCGCTGATTAAGGAAAAGCTATGTCCAACAGCAACATCGACATCACGGAAGTACTGCGTCAACTTCGCGCCGGTGGCAACATGCCCGAAGAGCTCGTTGAAATCTTCAGCGAAGAAGCCGAAGAGCATATGCGAAACATCTACGACGGTCTCGACCGTCTGCGTGTGAATCCGAACGACATGCCGGCTCTGGGAGATGTTCGTCGATCCTCGCACACACTTAAAGGTGCAGCCGGAGCGGTGGGTTTCGAAGCCATCACACGCCTGGCCCACCGCATGGAAGACTTGCTTGACTGGTTGGGCGACCGGGAGCAAGGTCCAAACGAAACACAGCTCCAGTTGTTGCTTGTAACTGCTGACCAAATCGAAGATATCACCACAACCGATGTTGATTTCGATGAAGCCGCCAAAACGCTGGTCGGCATTTACGGACAGTACGAAGTTGCAATGGCTGCGCTGACCGAATCTGCAAACGATCTGCCTCAGGAAGAAACTTCAACGACTGAAGAAGAAGTCGTCGAAGCAATCGCCATCGAAGAAGAGCCTTCTGTGGAAGTTGCAGCGACGATCGATACACCAGAAATTAACATCGATGAAGTCAGGGAAGAGCTTCGAAGTGGTTCCGAAGTCAGCCCCGATCTGGCGGAGATCTTCTCCGAAGAATCCGACGAGCATCTCACTGCGATCGGTGAAGGTCTTGGGCGACTGATCGCCAACACAGAAGACAAGCAGGCGATGGCGGACGTTCGTCGCAGTTCTCACACGCTCAAAGGTGCCGCTGGCGCTGTTGGCATGATGGGCATGCACCGCCTGGCCTACCGTGTCGAAAATCTGCTGGACTCTCTGGCTGACAATTCACAAACGCCAACGGCTGATCAGGTTGAATTACTCAACGAATCGGCTGAAAACCTGTTGCTGTTGAGCAAGGGTGACTACGACATCGACAGTCTTTCGAAATCACTTGTTAGCATCTATTCTCGCTACGAAGTTGAACTGGCGAAATGGGCTCAGCCACATCAGGAAGCGACACTTGCCGTCGAAGTTGCCTCTGTTGCCGATGGCGAAACTCCCTCAGACGAAAACAGCAAAGCTGCAGAAACAGAAGCCAAAGAAGAAAAGCAACAAAAGCAAAAGCCTGGTTCCAACCAGCCAACGCAATACCTTCGCGTTCCACTGGATCGTCTCGACTCGCTGGTCGCCCTGGTCGGTGAGATGATCGTTAACCGGTCATCGTTCAGCCAACGATTGACCGACTTCGCTGAGCGTATCGAAGAGATGAACTCTTCTCTGAACCGTCTGCGTAGCGTTGCCAACGATGTTGAAACCCGCTACAGCGTTGAAGCACTTCAGGCTGGAACGCATCGTGGCGGCGATCGTGGCATGGGTGTCAATCGAATCAAAGCCGCTCTCGACAGTAACAACGACGCTTCGGAAGGTCTCGACTCACTGGAATTTGACCGCTACACCGATTTCCACCTGTTGGCTCGATCACTTTCGGAAGCCACGAGTGACATTGGAGTAATCGCGTCCGAGATGCGTAACCTGCACGGTGACTTTGATTCACTACTGAACCGTCAGCAGCGTTTCAACCGCGACGCCCAGTCCAGCTTGATGCACGTTCGCATGGTTCCCGTTGGAAACATTGGTAATCGCCTCGAGCGTACCGTACGATCGGTTTCCAACAAGCTTGGCAAGAAGATCAACCTGACGATCACCGGTGAAAACACGGAACTGGACAAAACGGTACTCGAAGAGATCACTGATCCGCTATTGCACTTGATTCGCAACGCGATGGATCACGGAGTCGAAACACCTGAACTTCGCTCTGCAGCGGGCAAGGCAGAACGATCCGAACTTCGCATCGAGGCCCTGAACCAGGGTACTCAGGTTACGATTCGTGTTATCGATGACGGACGTGGCCTCGACGCCAGCAAGATTCGTCTCAAGGCGGTCGAGCGCGGAATCATTCCCGAAGACAAAACGCTCACCACGGATGAAATCCACTCCCTGATCTTCATGCCAGGATTCAGTACAGCTGACTCCCTGACGGATGTTTCCGGTCGCGGTGTTGGCATGGACGTTGTTCGCGAAGCGGTCCAGCGACTCAAGGGAACCATTCAGGTTGAGAGTATCGCGGGACAGGGATCGACTTTCACAATTCACCTGCCAACCACACTGGCGGTATCGAACGCCCTGTTGGTGGACTCAAGCGGACACCAGTTTGCCATCCCCATGCAATCGGTCCAGCAGATCATGCGTCTGGACCCTGCATCGGTTACAAAAGTCGGTGCTCACCCAATGATCAATCTTGGTGACCGCATGTTATTACTCAAGGACCTTGCCAACCACATGGAAGTCCGTTCCGACCAGGAAGGTTTCGAAGAAGCCAAAGCGATGCTTCTGATTCGTACCGGTGACGATGAAGTCGCCGTCACGATCGACGGCATCGGTGGTGGTCAGGATATCGTGGTCAAGACGCTGGGCGATCACTTGCGTCACGTCCCCGGATACCTCGGAGCAACGGTAAGTGGTGATGGTACCGTGATTCCGATTCTCGATCCTGCTGACCTCTGTGGTCAGGAAACCGCGTCGTCGAAGAAGGCCAGCCAGTTGCGTCGCCGGTCAGATCTCTCTCCAAAGGTTCGACGAAAAACAGCCATGGTGATTGACGATTCACTTTCTGTTCGCCGCGTAACGACCAACCTGTTGCGATCCTTCGGTTGGGACGTGATTGATGCCAAAGACGGTGTCGATGCGTTGGAGAAACTTGCTGCTGCTGACACGCCTCCGGATATCTTCCTGTGCGACATGGAAATGCCGCGTATGGATGGTTTGGAACTGGTCAACAGAATTCGAAGCCAAAAAGAATTCACATCGACACCTGTTGTGATGGTGACATCACGTGCCGGAGAGAAACACCGCAAACTGGCTCGCGAAGCTGGTGCTGACGAGCACGTCGTCAAGCCGTTCAACGATGAAGGCTTGATGAATCTGGTCGAGCGAATGGTGGCGGAACATCGCGAGATGGTAGGCGTCTAGTCGGAACCACAGGCTGCATGCCTCCGCTGAGTCAGGTGGTCCGGAACCGCCTGGCTCAACAAGCTGGTCGTGGCCTCCTGCATGCCGCGCCGCAAAATCAATCAAGGAACCCTCCAATGACGACAACCTCACCCACAACAACGCCAGGCTTGATTCCCGAAGCCTTGCCCCAGAGCGCGCTCGACCAATACGTTCGCGTTCGGGTTGGTAATTTGGAGTTGGCGATGAACACCGTCAGGCTGTCGGGAGTTTTCCAGCTTTCGCGTCAGCACCGACTGACCGAAAAGAATACAGTGTTAACGGCCAAGGGTGAGTTTCCGGTTGTTTCATTGGCCGACATTGTCAGCGACAGGCTGAAAATGTCCTGCGGCGACGATTTCGAAGGCAAAGCCCTGATCGCGGTCGAGCACGAGGGGCAGATCAGCATGGTTCGCGCCGATAGTGTTTCTCGTCCTGCAACAATCAGAGTGGAACACGTTCATCCGATGCCGCGTATCGCAAACAGTCAGGACGGCACCCGTCTGATTCGCGCGATGGCGAATGTAAACCCTGCAGTGAGCAATCCTGACGAGAGCATTCGTTTCATTTTTGATCCGCTGGTGGCACTCGGTCATGAAGTCGCTGAAGAAGCTGACAAACCAAACCCGCTTCCCAAGCAAGCGGCATCCGCCATTGCAGCTGCTGCTGCGACTTCGCGGCGTGCTACAGCCAGCGGAGGAAAGAAATCAGGACAGTTGCTGGCATTCGTTCCTGAAGACGTATCCCGCCGTGAAGTCGAGAGAGTATTCTGTTTGCCCCTTACGGCCATCGCAGAAGTCGTCACGACAAAACAGCAACTCAACTCTTTTGGAACGACTGACATTTTCGAAGGTTTCGTGCTTTGGCGTCAGGTTCCTGTTCCCATCGTTCGCCTCGGCAAAATCTTTGGCTTCAGCAAAGACGAACCAGTCGAAGGTAGCCGTCGTCTTGTGATTGCCCGGGCAACTGGCAACCGTTTCATTGGCTTCTACACCAAGCCTCAAATGCAAACGATGAAAGTCCCCAGTGCCTTGCCTGGTAACGCGGCAGCTCTCGAGGGTCGCCCGCATCTTGGCTGTTTCCGCACTGAGTTCGCCGAAATGGTGGTTCCCGACATGAACCGGATCCTCGACAAGAAATTCTAGACTGCGCCAGTGATTCCAGCCGCAGATCGTGGACTTCCGACTTGGCGAAAGAGTGGCTTCAGACAGGTATGGGCCCGGCCTGTTATTCGATTTCGATGTGTTGTTTTTGCGCCGCATTCACATCAAATCCTGAACTGCTTCGTGCATCTGGAGCGTTCGTGAATATCGTCTCATCTACAGCATTCACTCTTTTTGCTGCATTCGTTGCTTTGTTGTCGACTCAAGAACATCTCGCAATTGCTGCTAAATCGCAGCGTATCTCCCGAAATTTCTGCCATCGCAGGTTTCCGCAAGAGCCAGAAAAATAATCTGTAATAACATTTGACACACTCTTCGGACGCCATTACGATAAAACCAAATCTAAATAACCAAACTTCAATTCCCGGGAATAACCGGAGGACAGTCATGGCACGGCCGAAAGCTTCGCAACTAACCG
>CAYUNP010000063.1:0-2776 GCA_964446085.1 uncultured Pirellulaceae bacterium | reverse complement strand
CCCGGGAATAACCGGAGGACAGTCATGGCACGGCCGAAAGCTTCGCAACTAACCGAACGTGAACTCGAAATCATGCAGGTTTTTTGGGACCACGGCGAACTGACCGTAGCCGATGTGCGAGACAAACTCGATGCTGGAGGTCGAGAGTTGGCTTACACGACTGTCGCGACGCTGGTCAAAATCTTGCTGGAAAAGAAATTCGTCAAACAGCTGAACGATTCGAGACCATTCATTTATCGCCCGGAACGAAGTTACGAAGAAGTCTCGAAAAATCTTCTTTCTGATTTGATCAAGCGAGTTTTCGGTGGATCACGAGAGGAGATGCTGGTTCAGTTAATGGGGCAAAAAAAACTGAACAAGCGTGAACGGGAATTGTTGGAGAAAATCTTACGGGAGCAAAAGAAATGAATCAGCTTGAGAACTTCCTGTTGCTCGTCACTTTTCAAGTGCTACTATTTTCAGCCGCACTTTTGCTCGTCATTTTCGTTGGAAAAAAGCTGTTTCGCGCACGTGTCAAGGGCTTAATCGTTTACGGACTGGCGGGACTGATCCTGTTTTGGTTTGTCGCTTTGGTCCCTGTGCCAAGTTGGTCGATTTCCAATCTACTTTCAACGGAAACTTCCGCTGTTGCGACGAATGAACTTTCTGGAATGGATAACGGGAATTCGAGCACAGCTACGGGTCTCTCAGATCTGAACAAAGGCGACCAACCTCAAGAGTTGATGAACTCCGACTTCAGTGTCACTGCTTTTCTTGAGGGATTTGCAAAACAGGTAGAGCAAGTTGCAGCTGTACAACCCATCGACAATTCGTCAGCAAGTTCATGGAAATCCTGGTTTGCACTGGTTGTCATTGGCGGAATCACGCTTGGCATCGTTCGATGGTTGGCAGCACTTTATTCAGTCCACTTGTTGAGACGTTCGGGCAGGCAAGTCTCGGATCCAAAAGTCACCGAAGTGCTGGATATCATATGCGCCAAATTGAATTACACGCGGACCGTGCGAGTTCGGGAATCATGTGACACAAGCGCTGCGTTTACCGTGGGCTGGCGAAAACCACTTGTCATGATTTCTGACAACTGGCATTCATGGAGCGACGAGCAAATCGAAGCGACTCTGGCACACGAAGTCGCACACATTTCAGAGGGTGATTTTTTTCAACGAGTCATCGCTCAAGCCTCCGCCGCCTTAAATTTTTACAATCCACTGGTCCACATTCTCTGCTCCCAATTGAACCTGGAACAGGAACTCTCAGCCGATGATCGGGCCGCAGAAATTGTAGGAGGACGGGCAAGTTACCTCGACTTGCTGGCCACCATGGCGTTGAAGACCGAATACCCCAAAGGCCGACTTTTCCCAATGTTTTTGCCGACCCGCAAAACCTTTTTTCGGAGAATAGAAATGTTGCGTAAATCAAAAGTGGCGTCACGACGATCACATTGGATCACGGGCGTTGGAGCATCGTTAATTTTACTGATCGGAATTTCAGTCGCGGGCTTACGGCTTCCAGCAGAGTCGTTTGCAGATGAACCGGCGGTTGCGAATCACAACCTGCATGCAGGACAGGAGCTGAATGAAGAAGCGAATCTGAGGTTCGTCAATCGAGACACTGATTTGGCTTTCGTCATCAGGCCGGCAATGATCTATTCAGATCCACTTACGAAAGAAATTCTGGCTGAGTTCCCATTCGAAGCACTAGACAAATTGCTTGGTGTTAAGAGTGCAGAAATCGACCAACTTACCTGGATACCGGAGATTACTGGCCCCAATAAAGTCACCTATGTCATTCAGACAGTCGAAGATGGCTGGTGGTCCAAAGAGGAAGGGATAAAGAGCAAAGTTTCGGTTCTCAACAGGGAAACCTATCGCGGAATGGAAATCATACACGGAGAACCCAAAGAGAGACTGTCGCGTCGTCAGAAGATGTTCTATCACATCGCAGATAACAGAACGCTTGTCATGTCAACGGAGGCAGAAAAGTTGAAATTTCACTTACGTGCCAAGGATGGTCCCAAACAGTCTGAATGGGTCGAGCAGTGGAGTGCGAAAAGTGAATTTTCGTTTTATCTCAGCACGAATATATTGGACACCATGAACGAGATAATGCGGCGCGAGCAGGAGTATAGCCCCAACCCGATGCTCGCTGCCGTCTCTCCGTTTTGGGAGCAAACACAATTTGTCGTTGGCAGCATTCGCCTGCAAGACAAAAACACGATGAGTATTTTCGCCCAATGTTCAGATGATGCGGGAGCCAATCAAGTTACTGAAACGCTCAGCGCTCTTATTCCGCTTGGAAAAAACGTCTTAAAGTCTTTGGAGGGCAAACAAAGCACTGGGTTGCCGGATACGGTGAACCAGATGTTACGCGACTTTGTTGATACCGTCGAAATCAAATCAAACGGTGACACGGTTCACGCCACTGCCAAATACGAAGGAGATTCCACTGCGATTGCAAACAGTATCATTCCGGTAATATTAAAAACACAAAAAGACGTGAAAAGAGTCGAGTCCATGAACAACCTCCGACTCCTGTCGCTCGCGTTGCTCAACTACGAGAGTTCGCACAGGCATTTTCCACCCGCAGTTCTTACGAGCCCTGCTGGCAAAAAATACAGTTGGCGAATTGAGATCCTTCCCTTCATCGAAGCGAACAGTATTTATGAAAAGTATCGATTTGACGAAGAATGGGACAGTCCCCACAACTCGAAAGTGACTGCTCAAGTTCCATCTGCATTCGCACACCCTGACTCCACATCCGCAACGGCAGCGTCTTACTT
>CAYUNP010000062.1:6755-25592 GCA_964446085.1 uncultured Pirellulaceae bacterium | reverse complement strand
GTGCACAGACACTAACCCCGCTGACCCAAAGGTTCAATAGTAGTCGCCTCTTCGATTTTTTTTGCCTTTTCTCAGCTTTGACCAGGAAGCAGAGGCGACTCCAAATCCGGCTGTGACCATCAAAATTGGTAGGCCAATCCTGCCGGGTTGAAACTCCGCTTGCCTCTCAACAAACAGATTGAAGAAGACCCAGACAAGAATCGTTGCTCCCAGCAACATGCTGAAGATGCCCAGTACCAGGAAAGTGCCAGCTACGATCTTTTTTGGGAGGAAGTCTGGAAATCCAATCACCACGCCAAAAAACATCGTCAACGCTGACACGACAGCAACCCCGATTCCAGCATAGAGCGGCCTTCCTTCAAGTTGACCTAAAAACGTGGCGCAGACATACAACGCAACCCCGCCCAAAGCCAAAATGCCGATGCCAATAAAACGCTGACCTATCGAAATATGTTCATCGTGGTCAGAATGATTTCGAAAAGACATTTCTTCCCTGGTTTTGGTAAATGTCAGTGGCAAAGCACTAGCCGCCGGTTCCTTGCGTGCCCCACCGCGGCTAGCGCCTTGCCGCTCGCAGATCTTAACCCAGCATGCGGCTGATCTTCAACCACTGACCAAACATGGATTTCAAAAATGGCGTCAACGTCGTGAACTGCCATTCCTGAGCCGTGTTGCGAATGATCTCTGCACGAGTCGGATAAGCGTGGACTGACTTTTGAATGTGCTTCAGTCGCATACCGTTGGTGATCGCAAGACTCATCTCTGCAATCATCTCGCCCGCGTTGATGCCCACGATCGTCGCGGCCACAATTTTGTCAGAGCCCTTCTTGCAGTGGATTCGACAGAAGCCGCGATGCTCGCTTTCAGTTTGAGCCCGGTCGTTATCCTTCATCGGAAGTTCATAGGTATCGAGGCTCCCTTTTTGCTTTTCAATTTCCGAATACGGAATTCCAGCGTGAGCAACTTCCGGATCGGTGTAAGTCACCCAACTCATCACGCGATCTTTGGCATTCATGCGATACGGCCAGGGCATCAGAGCATTCAACGTGGCGTATTCGGCTTGAGCGTATGCTGCATGCGTGAACTGAAACGGCGAACAAATGTCGCCGGCCGCAAAGATTCGCTTGTTGGAAGTGCGATGATGCTTGTCGACCGTGATACCGCGTTTGTGATATTCGACTCCCGCCGCTTCCAAATCCAGGCTTTCCAGATTGGGAACGCGTCCCGTTGCCACCATGATCTGGTCAACGATCAGTTCATGTTCGTGATCGCCATGCTTGACGACGCAGTGCAAACGCCCGTCCTTCTTTTCCACCTTTTGCAGCTCTGAACCAAAACGCACGTCGATGCCTTCTTCCTTGAAGACTTCAAGGATGATGTCGCCGGCTTCAGGATCATCCTTGTCCATGATCTTTTGGCCGCGTTGCAGGATCGTGACGTTGGAACCCAGTCGCCGCATCGCATGAGCCAACTCGCATCCGATCGGGCCGCCGCCGATGACCATGAAATCTTTTGGCAGTTCTGTCAGACTGAAAAACGATTCGCTGGTCAGGCAGTGGTCTCTCAGTCCGGGAATGTTTGGTACGAATGGCCGCCCACCGGCACCGATCACGCAACGACGGAATTTGATTTCTGTTCCATCCAGATCCAAAGTATCAGGACCTGTGAATTTCGCGTTCCCAAAAAGCACATCGACCCCCATGTCAGAAAGCTTTTTGGCGCCGTCATGATGAGCCATGTCGGCACGAACCCGACGAAGTCTTTCCATCACGGCGCCGAAATCGACACTGACGTTGTCAACGTTGACTCCAAATTCCCCCGCTTTTCGAGCCGCGTGTGCCACGTGAGCTGACATGATTAAAGTTTTTGACGGGACGCAGCCTGTAACCAGACAGTCGCCGCCCATCAGATGCCTTTCGATCAACGCCGATCGCGCGCCCAGCATTGCTGCGCCGCCGGACGAAACAAGGCCAGCCGTTCCGGCTCCGATCGAAACCATGTCATAAACTTTGGTGGATGGCTTTGTCGGCCAGTTTTCCGGATGAACATTGTCGCGAAGTTTTTGGTTATGTTCGTCGTTCGGAAGGAGAACGTGTGACTCGGCAGGTTCGGTAGTTGTCATTTCTAAATCCCATTTGGAAGTGGTTTAAAGACAGGAACATTGTGGTGTGAATGCTTCCATCAAATTAGTTTAACTATGTCATTTGAACCGAAAACGGCCCCCATGTCTCGCAAGCCTTCGATCTGTTGGTAGACCCAATCAGGGACGCCGATGTCGGCGACGTAAAGTTCTCCGATGTTAGGCTGAGCCTGTGCAGCTGATAATCCAACTTTGGGAGCGGCCAGAGTCATCGTTGCGGTGGCGATCACTGATGGAGTTCGCACAACGCCTTCGGTTGAGTCGACTCCTGACGGAACATCCAGGGAAAGCACCGGAACTTCCGCGTTGCCTGCCCACTCGATCAGCTCCGCAGCACGACCGCGTGGGTTTCCTTTGAGGCTGTAGCCGATTACTCCGTCAAGAATTGCGTTGGCGACGAAACTATCATCGGGAATGTCAGTGTGCGAAATGGCGACACCCAGTCGCCGCAGAATCCCCAACTGATGAGCGGGAATTCCGGCGAACTCCTGCTCGGGCTTGGTGATCAGAATCCGAACATCGGCACCCCACTGATGCAAACGCCTCGCTGCGACCAACGCGCCTCCGCCATTTCCACCCGTGCCAGCCAGGACGACAACTTTTTTGGTTGCTGGATCGTGCAAGAATCGCTGCACACATAGCCGAGCCAGATTGCGACCGGCGTTTTCCATCATCTGGATTAACCTGATCTCCAAAACGTCCGTCATCAATCGGTCGACTTCGATCATTTGATCGGTGGTCAGGAAATCGAGATCGCATGCCGCAACCTCGGAAATACAGCTGGAAAAATCGACCATTTTCAGACTCGGTTGACAAGGATCAGTCACTTTGAATCTGTTTGTAACCCAATGGTTCTTTCGCGAATAGACGGCCCGATCCATTTTAGCTTTGCGAAGAACACGTTTCCGCATGCCTCGCGAGCAAACGTAATCCAAAAGTTGTCTATTTTTTTGAAAGTTGGCACACGGGATCAAAATCGGTGTCCGATAGTCCGCTGACGGTGTCCGAGAGTAACTGAATTGCAGGCGTGTCTTCGGGAAACTGATTGATCATGCCGGCGAGTGATTGGCTGGCCTCGCGAAGTCGACCTTCCTCAAAAAAAGCCAGTCCTTCTTCGTAGCCTTGCTTCAGCGCCAGCCAGTTTTCATCCACCTTCGAGGGGATTTCAAAAACTGCGATCGGGCGTTCAACATTTACAAATCTGACCGTACGAATTTTTCGAGTCAGAATTTCGTCGGGCAGTTTCGCTGCAGTTGATTCAGTGATCAGGAAAGTTGTTCCCATCTGTCGCGTTGAGCTCTGGACGCGGCTGGCAACATTTACGACGTCCCCCAAAGGACCGTACTTGAACTTTCGATCTGAACCGATGTTGCCAACCTGAGCTTCTCCGCTGTTAATTCCAATGCCAATCGACAAAGGTTCTCCCAGAACGGATTCCCATTGTTCATTCAGTTCTGGAATACAATCCAACATGTCCAAAGCAGCTTTAACCGCCAACTCACGATGCCGCTCCCGGTCGATTGGTGCTCCCCACATGGCCAGGATTTCATCCCCGACATAGTCAACTACCACTCCCTCGTGATTGAGTACGCAGTCAGAGAGTTGATTCATCACCGCGTTGATCCAACTGATGGTTGGTCCCGCACCAATCCGTTCCGATATTCTTGAAAAGCCCCTTATGTCCGCAAACAGAATGCTCACCTCGGCAGAACGAGGCGCCAACAGACCCTGATTGGATTCCAGTTCGCTTGCCAATTCGGGCGTGAAGAACTGATTGAATCTCAACCGCATTTCGGAGATTTGCCTTTCCCGATTCAGACGTTCGATCCCCAATGAGATTCCATTGGCGAAGAGCTCGACGAACCTTGCCTCCGCCTCGGTGAGCATCGACTGCACTTTGGTTACCGTTCGGTCGCCGTAGACCACACCGATCACTTCATTTTTTGAGTTCAGCAGCGGCGATGCGACCAGACATTTAACGTCCAGCAAACTTTGCGTCAGCGCATCGGGCAATTCGTAGACCGTCCGTTTGCCGCTTGCAATCATGTCCAGAATTTTTGTGCTTGGTCTCCAATCGCCCAATTCGACACCCTCCCGATCGCGAAACGAATGAAAGCACCAATCTCCATTACACTCTGCTCTGTCGACCTTGAACGTAAAATCACCAATCGCCGACTCGCGAAACGCGACCAGAACATGATCCAGTCCCAAAAATTGAATCATGGCCATTGCAGTTCGATCAAAAAATGAACTGTGGGCGGGCGACTCCTGAAAAATATGCATCATTGAATCCAGCAGCTCCAACAACCGACTGCTCTCAATCGCGTCAGCGCTGCCAATCGCGACCAGGCTCATCGCCGGATCAACCTGCGACCCGGAAATCCGTTCCAGGGCGGGAGGTTTGGGTGCCGTAGCAAGACTGAACAGCGATGCTTTGAACTCGCCATCGTTGATCAACGTAAGTTCAATGGTTCGATCGCCGAGGGTCAGTTCAACAGGAGGATTCTCTGCTGGTGACTTGCGCCACTGAATGACCTTCGATTCGCCAGCTGCCAGTAAATCATGCCCAACGTAAATCGTCTGGTGACTGGTGTTTCGGATTTCAATAGCGTCGGGCGACGTGTGAACCTCTGAAAATTGTCTGGAGTATTCACGCTCATTCCCTGTCGCAATGATTAGCTTCTGGTTCAGATCAGAGCGTGTGGACGGCGATTGGACCAACTCGATCTTTTCAGATTCCCCGTTGTCCTGCCGGCCAATCCGGAAAGAGCCCTCAACGGTCTCCTGATACAGAGAAACCTGTTGACCAGTCTGAAATACATTGACGTGAAGTTTTGGCATTCAATCAGGATAGTTGCCAGACGCTCATTCGGACCAGCGGTAATAAAAAGCAGTTTCAAGTTTGCCAGTTTTGGTCGACAGAACTTATGCAATCCGCCTATTTGTCATGGAATCGACGTGTGAGCGAAGCGAATAGATTGCGTACTTTGTCCGGTAGCCAGGGCTTGTCAGCCATCAGCTGAACTCTTTCGACCAGCTGAGGGGTCGGAGTCGTCGTGATTTCATCCACGCGTCCATAGCTTAGAGCGAAACGACAGATCAAGGCAAACGTCATCGCGACATCGATACGCCGTGGCAGATCGCTGTTGCCCGACTTTCCTCTCCGATTGAAGTGATCCTTCAACGAAACGAGATCCGCTCTTTGCAGTTTACTGCAGTTCAAATCCAAAGCATCACCAAGGTTGAGATCTGGATCGACGGCGTCGGCAATCCCGGTTTCTTTCAGTGACTGTTGCAACAGGTGCTCAAACAGCTTCAACGTATCCTCTTTGTCCCACACTGCATTTGCAGAGGTATCCAGAAAAACCATTGAACCCCCAATCGTGCTCAGGTTCGTCAATGAGTGATTGGGAGCAGGGCGGTCACGTATCGAATTCACCGCAGCGCTTACCATGTCCGGATCTTCGAACAGAATTCGCAGTAGCCGCGCTTCGTCAGCAACCTCTGATTCGGATGATGAAGGGCCAAGAGACGTTTGGGCTTCGACGCTGGCCGAGAGAATTCGATTGAACGTTCGCTTGGCAGTCATCAGAGCATTGGATGCCTTTTGCGGATTCGGGTAACCGTAGCGTTCAATGATTCCTTCGTATCCACATGGAGGCTGTGTCAGGACTCTGTCGAGAAACAGATTCCAGTGCGGGCTTTCCTGCCTCATCTGCGTGAGTGCAGTCGTGAAGATCGCAGTGGCCCAGACCCGGTCCAGTGGATCAATCTCGTTGTCCGCAGTTTCCTCAGCGGCAATCGCGGCTTCGGGAGCTGTTTCAGAAACGAAAGGTTCGCGTCCTTTTTTCCTGATCGAGTCGATCAGATACCTCTGAATGCAGGTTCTCAGGGCACCGCGAAAGCGTCCTTTGTCGTTGGCAAGTTCGAGCACTTTGCCATTCATGATCTTGTTGAGAATGAAATCGCTAACGAGGTCATCTGCATCAGCAGAGTCGACCTGTTTTGCTTTCACGAGGAAGTCCACCAGGGCAGGGCGGTAGTCTTCGACAAAGACACCTAACGCTTCACGTCTGGCATCTTCATCACCGCCTCGAATTCGTTCGATGATCGAAAGCCGCGTCGCAGGAAATTCAGCCATGAGTTTGTATCGTTCCCGTGTGGTTATCGTTAACTGCCTGAACCTGGAACAACGCGCCAGATTTTTCGATTGCCTACAATCCGCTGCCGCTGCTGAGCAGGAACTTCGGATTCAAGCTTAAGAATACCTGTTGCATCCTTGAGAGCAACGGTTGCCTGGGCGACCAGCCCAAATCGATCCAGCCAGCGGTTGATACAGTCGTCAAATTCGAACGGGTTGTCAGGAACCACATCGCGACCGACCTGCGAGAAAACCGATTTGACGCTGGCGGCAACTCCGGGGTGGCTGTTAAAGAGATCTTTCAGGTTTGATTTGCTGACAAAATCCGTGACCCACACAGACTGCGGAAATTTCCTGAGCACCGCCTGAATGTTGCTAAAGAACTGTTCCATTTCTGATTCTCCAAAGTACAGCAACAATCCTTCAGTCACGATCGTAAACGGACTTCCGGAGTCCAGATTCTCGATCGCAGCAAACACACTTTCTGAATTCAATACATCCGCAGCACAGCAATGATGAATACCAAGAGCCCTGTCTGAACCCGCGAGATAGGCGTTGCGCACAAGTTTGGCTTTGTGAATCATTAGCTGCGGAAGGTCGGATTCGACATAGATCGTACCGGGACACATGCGAGCCCACTGATAGCCGCGCGGTGAAATGCCGGACGCAAACTCAATGATTTGTTTGGCCTCGTGCTCGCGTCCGGAGATAGCCACATTGAGCGCGTGATAGCGACTCTGAAAAAGCACCGCCATCAGGCTCTTTGTTTCCACGTCCGTAATGCCAAGCTCTTGCAAAAGTGCTTCACCGTCGGTCTCGGGGGAGAACGCGGCATTGATTTTCAGGGACTTATCGAGTCCCCGCAGATAGGAAACGACTTTGGCTGTCGGACTGACGGGGTCGAATTGCTCGTTCGCCATTGCCGGATCATGCAGAAGTGCCGGAGCGATCGTGAGCCCCAACTCTCGCGCCGAATTCAAAACGTTGTCGGGGTTCCGCGCCTGCACGGTAAGAAACGAATCGGGGAAGCTCTTGACCGGTTCGTCGTAATTTGGATTCTGCAAACGGACTGAGTGACTTCGTATCAGGTACAGCAATTGACGCAGCGCTCCAAGCCTTGCGTTGGTTTCTTCGAGCGAAAGTTCTGGATGATCTTCAGTGACAGCGAACTCCTGAATTTCGACCTGAAACCAGTCACGAGCCGGATCATGTGGCTTGAGGCGTTTGGCGATTGCCATGGCCTGTTGTGATTCTTTTAGCAGCTGTTCTTTAAGACTGATTTCTTCCATCTTTTTCCCACATCGCAGATTGGCTTTTGCCGCTCAGTTGTAAATCCGATTCGCTTCAGGCAATCGAATGCTCACATTAACTAAAGTACCATCACCCATTTCGGGTTAAATCAAGTTGGCTGGATTAAAGCAGTTGCAGTCAACATAATTCGAGACTCGCTCCGTGGGCTGCATGAAGGCAAAGAAGTTTGCACATTCTCGACGCGTTCCTCAGTCGCTTGGCATGTCAGTGCCACGGCCCACATGATGACGATTACCGGCAGGAAGGGTAGCAGTGCGATACAGGCGACCAGTCGAGCAAACATTTTGATGATTGATTTAAAGGTTTTCATGGTGTGTAGTGTGTAGTGTGCAGTGTTTCAATGACTTCACCCATAGAACGACCACCAAATCAAATCCTGCGCGATAAGACGGATAAATTCTGAAAAAGGCATTTGGAGCCCGCGAAACAGGGATTTCCAGTTCAATTTTGGGTTGTGTTGATTTCCAGCACGGCCCTCATTTGAGAGCCGGAGGCGCGGCACGTGTTAGCCTGTCACCCTAATGGCAGGTACAAATACTCGGTGCTGCCTTAGACCTGAAGGGACGCCAGATGCCTCCCAGGTTTCGCTCATGCCGCCGCGTCGCGGCAAACATCAAGTTCGTTTCGTTTTCATCGGACTAAAGTCCGACGCTATCGCATGACGCCGCTCCGCGACTATGGAAAATGCAACATCAACAATTGCAATTCGCACGTGTATTTGTTGCAAGTCACCAAAAATCCGAACTGGATATCGCACTATAAAATTTGCGTGTATTGGCGTGCATTCGCGGTTTACAACCTTCATCCATGTCCGCGACAACCTGGAACCGCAAATGAACCAAAATCAACCCGAATAATTGTCGACAGGATTTGTTTGAAAGAGTCTTACGTGTTCCAATCTCCACTATCAATTTCCAGGAAACATCCAAGGCCAGGCATTCTTTTATGAGTCAATCTCCGATCGCGATCTCGCTGAACTTCGAGCACAGCTATGTCGAGCAGTTGCCGGAATTCGTTGCTGCGGTTCGGCCAGCGCAGGTCCCCAAGCCAGGCCTGCTGCAGTTCAACCAGGCCCTGGCCGACGAGCTTGGTCTTGATCTGGAAAAGCTGACTGCGGATGTTGTGCCACGGATCTTTTCGGGCAACGAACTTCCCAGCGACGCGCGATCAGTCGCACAGGCCTACGCAGGGCACCAGTTCGGAAATTTTGTTCCGCAACTGGGAGATGGCCGGGCAATGTTGCTGGGTGAAATCGTTGATCGGCATGGCAAGCGACGTGACGTTGCGCTGAAAGGATCGGGAAGAACGGCTTTTTCTCGAGGCGGTGATGGCAAGGCCGCGGTCGGCCCTGTGCTGCGAGAATATCTGATCGGCGAAGCAATGCACGCTATGGGAATTCCCACAACTCGCGCGCTTGCCGCTGTCGCGACGGGTGAAAATGTCAGACGCGAACGTTCACTGCCGGGGGCTGTTCTGACTCGAGTCGCCGATAGCCATGTGCGGGTTGGCACGTTTCAGTATTTTGCGGCGCGACGCCAAACCGAACAGGTTCAGAAACTGGCGGACTACGTGATCCAGCGGCACTATCCGCAAATCAATGAGGACTCGCAGCGCTATCTGGCACTGCTGCGATGCGTTGTTGAACGTCAAGCCGATTTGATCGCCCGTTGGATGCTGGTTGGGTTCATTCATGGCGTTATGAATACGGACAACATGACGATCTCCGGTGAAACGATCGATTATGGCCCCTGCGCGTTCATGGAAACATACAATCCACAGACGGTTTTCAGTTCGATCGATCGCAATGGGCGCTACGCCTATGTCAACCAACCGGCAATCGCGGTTTGGAACCTGGCCAGACTTGCGGACACACTGTTGCCGTTGATCGATGCAGATACCGATCGAGCGGTCGCCGAAGCAATGGCGATCCTCGAAACTTTCATGCCCACGTTCGAGCAAAACTGGTATCGGGGAGCCTGGAAAAAATTGGGGCTGGCCAACAGTGACAGCTCTCAAAGCGTGAGCGACTCACAACGAAAGTTCGTAGACGACTGGTTTGAATTACTTGAAAAGAACAAAGCAGACTATACGCTTGCCTGGCGATATCTCGCAGACGTGTCCGAAGGCAACTTGAATCAGCTAAGGTCTCTGTTTTCCGCGGATACCGAAGGAGCCGAACTCGATGCATGGCTGGGACGATGGAAGGAACTGCAGAACGAAACTGAATCGTCTCAGGTGGCTGCAGCGATACGCGCGGCCAATCCGCTCTACATCCCCCGCAACCAACTGGTGGAAGAAGCACTTACTGCGGCCTCCGATGATGGCGATCCAGGGCCGTTTGAAAACCTGTTGAAAATCGTGCAAAATCCATTCGACGAGAATCCACAGTGGTCCCGCTTTGCGTTGCCGGCTCCTGCAGAATTCACCGCTTGCTACAAAACATTTTGCGGCACATGATTTGTCGTACATGGGCACCCGACCGCACTCTTTGGCGCTCTGTGGATTCCATTCTTTAAAAGTCAATCGCCACGCACAGGCGACGCTGATCTGCGGACACTTCTGGTGAACGGTGATGCACGGTATCACGGCACCCCGCGTTCTTGTGCCCTTTGAGAAAGATCAGTCCGCCAGGAGACACCGAATGGATCTGCGTATCTCCGGAGTACTGATACTCAGTGCCCGGACCAACGTAGGTCGTGACCAAGCGCACATGGACATTGTCACAATGGAATTTTGGACAGGACTGTGTCCGCGTCAACTCGATCCTCAATCTTGCTTCCTGCAGACCGAACTGATCAAGGAAAGAGCTCGCCAGACTGATGATATCGGTTGTCAACTCTGGCGACTTCATTCGTAGCTCGCCCAGCCCACTGCGAACTTCAAAACCGACCGTCTGCCGACTTACTGGCGCGACGAATTCATGGACCCGACCCGTTTCAACAATGGGGCCAAGGTTTTCCAGTGGTTCGCGATTCAACACAAGCACATCCGCTTGTCCTGTGGCGAATTCCGAGACAGCGCCTTTATCCCAGGCAGTAATTTGTTCCGTAGTTGCAGATGAGTTTTGCATCATGTTCCCGCAGCGATTGCCTCAGGCTCCAAAAAGGTGAATTGATATCTTTCTGCCAATCACCTTAATGCATATTCACCGCACATGCAATCGCATTGCATTTAATAATTCCCGGCACGCTCTTTTACGACTTATGGGGCAAGTTCCATGATCTGCTTTTGAACCTGATCGCGTTTTTCTGTTTCTCCGGTCGCGGTGTAGAGCCGGATCAGTTCAGCAGCGGATTCTTCTGCGATTTTTAGCCAGCCGACATTTAGCGGGTCGTTTTTCTGTGCGACCAGGATGGCATGAGAAGGAACCAGCAAACTTCTGATTTTGTCGAATTCCTCGCTATCTACGTCCAACATCGCTCCACCAAGGTAGACGCGAGCAGTCGCCAACGCGGCCGAGTCGGGACGTTCGTGCTCAACCATCAGCGCGACGGATTCGGCCAGGTACTTGAGCGCAGATTCGGCTTGCCCATCGCTTCGCAGAACGCTGCCATAATCAAACAGTAGATTTGCGAATTCCTGTTTGTTCTCTGCTTTGGATTTTTCAAACTTTGCTCTTTCGCTTTTTTCCAGCGACAGCAGAATCTCAATTGCCTTTTTTGTATTCCCGCCACGGGTGTGAGCAAACGCCAGAAGCCGTTGAAACGTTGGCCGGAGCGGATTGGCAGCGGTAAAGAGTCCGCCGCCGAGTTGCCGGACAATCTTTTCGGCTTCTGCGACGGCTGCTTCGTGTTCTTCTGCCCGGATCAGGCATTGAACCAGAAACTCGCGTTCGGTCAGTGCCCGTCTACCGGTTGCTCCATGCTTTTTAACCATCATCTCGGTGGAGTCGCGCAGGTGCTTCGCTGCGATGTTGAACTGCCCAAGATAGAACTCTGATCTTCCCCGTAGACTTTGCACACCACGTGCGACGAATCCATCATCAAGGTCAGACGTTTTAAAGTCCGTATGAAACTGTAGTTGTTCAATGACGGCCTCGAAGTTTCGCGTTCGAAAATACGAGCTTGCAAGATCATACGACGCCAGCGCAGTCACGCTGTGCTCAGGTCCCAGTTTTTCTTTCGCCCGCTCAAACGCGTTTTCGAACAACTTCACCGCGGACAGACCATCATTGAACGTTGTGGCTGCAACGCCCTGCATTCGTTCAATGGAGTACGCCCGCATACTGTGCCCGTAAATTTTAAGGCACTGTAAATGAGCCCGGCGAAGCGTTTCCATTGCCGCTTCCTTTTCATCCAGTCGAGTCGCCAGTGAACAATAGGTATCCACGACGACCGGATAGACGCCAAGCTGAACAAAATAGGTCGGAATTACATCAGTAAAGAGATCGAAAGCTTTGCGGTCGAGATCCCGACGGTAGTAAGCCATCGCCACCTGAACTCCAAAAACGTTCGCCGAAGGATGATCCTTTCGAAGCAACTCTCTTTGGTCCGTATAGCCGGCTTCGAAAAGTTCCAGAGCCCGCTCGGGATCAAGTTGATGCGTTTCCAGCATCAAGGCAACTGATGTCTGCACCAACGCTCGAACGAGCTTCCTGTCTTCGGGCCAATTCGCTGCCCACGCCAGAGACTCATTGAGACTCGCGATGCTATTGTTGATCATGATTTTCTGGTTCAGGCCGAATCCAATGGCATAGTCAAAAAAACCTTGCATCAAACGGGTGAATTTGGCTCGCTCGTGATCGGCACCGTTAAAACGGGTCACAAATTTGGTCAGCGAATGACTGGCATTTGTTGCCAGACCAATTCGGGTAATGGTCTCGCTGCTGATTTTATTGGAATCGATGATGGGGAACACAAAGCGGCGAGGATTCATTTGCTCGAACCATTGATCGATGAGTTCGTCGATGACCTCGTTTGCGAGAGCCAGTCTCTGTTCGCGTTGTTCAGCCGTCTCTGCCTGTTCGGCACTTTCATAAAGTTTAACAACGCCTTCGAATCCCTCTTGCGATGCCTGAAGTGCCCCGTCGAAGTCAGCCGCGGCGACGCATGCGAAGTACAGGTTCCCACACCCTTCAACAAATTCCGAACTGGTTTCACCAAAATGTTTCCGGCTTACTTCGGCTGCGCCACGAGCAAACTCGACAGACATTTCCCGTTCCTCAATCGATCGGTAAGCTTCGCAGATCGTTTGAAGGATTTCAGCCTGAACTTTCGGTCGATTCGGAAACGCCTTATCGATACTCTGCGGAGAGTACTTTTGCGCCGCGATGTCCAGCAGTTCCTTGACCGTAATATTGTCACCTGCGATGGCACCTTCCTGATCGCCGCGATCATTCGCTCGTTCCCAAACACTGACATTGCTAATCAGACTATCCTGAAGAAAGCGACGCACCTCCTGGGCAACTTCTTTTTCGGAATCTGCGCGGTTGCGTTCGGCAATGGCCAACTTCGATTTTTCATCGGCCTCAATTGATTTCTGAATCGCAATTTTTGCCTGTTTGTCGGCTTCGATCTGCAAACGCACTGCCGCAGCACGATGGTCGTTGGCTTCTTTTTCGTTGCCGACGGCGACGTTACGCTGGGCTCTGGCTTCAAGCATAAACCAGTAAGAAATGCCCGCGCTGGCAAAGAGCAACGCCGATACAACGAGTCCAAACGCCACAAGTGCTTTGTGTTTGCGAATGAACTTGTGGACTCGATATCCTGTCGACTGAGGGCGTGCCAGAACGGGTTCGTCTTCGAGAAATCGGGAGACATCATTGGCGAACGCGATCGCTGTTTCGTATCGTCGCCGGCGGTCTTTTTCGAGCGACTTCATGACGATCCAGTCCAACTCACCGCGAAGAATCTGCTTGAGCTTTGCAGGGAGGATCTTGCGCTGATCGGAGACACCGGTAATCGCGTCCCGGGATTGGCTGAGTCTTGTGCTGGGCCGTGGTGGTTCACTTTCCCGAATCAGTTCAAGCACTTTCAGAAGCGCCTGCTCTTTCATCGTCTGGTTGTCCAGCGGTGTTGAACCAGTCAGCAACTCGTACAGCATCACGCCCAATGAATACACGTCGGTTCTCGTATCCACATCCAGCTGATTCATCTCCGCCTGCTCCGGAGACATGTACTGAATCGTGCCCACGATCTGACCGAATTCCGTAAACATGGTTTTGTCGGTCAAAGCCAGTTGGTGTTCGGTGGCCTTGGCCAAACCAAAGTCAATCACTTTGGGAACCGGAACTCCGTCATAGAGGGCAACCAAAACATTCGAGGGTTTCAAATCACGGTGAATAATGCCCTTTGTATGCGCGTGCTGGACGGCGTTGCAAACGGGTACAAACAGTTCCAGACGTTCCCGGATCGAAAGCTTGTTGCGGTCACAGTATTCCGTCAGCGGGATTCCGTTGACGAGTTCCATGACAAAGAAAGGTGATCCTTCGTCCGTCGTACCCGCGTCGAAGATTCGCGAGATGTTGGCGTGGTCCATCATCGCCAAAGCCTGACGTTCGGCTTCGAATCTGGCAATGATCTGTTCGGTGTCACGTCCTGCCTTGATAACCTTCAGTGCAACGCGGCGTTTGATGGGACTGGTTTGTTCGGCCATGTAGACCGCCCCCATACCGCCTTCGGCGATCTTCTGCAGAATCTTGTAAGGACCAATCTGCCTCCGATCCTTGCCGGTATCTGGCACCGGTGCTGGAGCGGAAGCCGGACCTTCTGCGGACTCGATCTCGTCGGAGGAAAGATCGGGTATGGAATCGTCAGAATTGGGATCGTTGCTACTCATGATGCGATTGGTTCAGAGTTCAGGCCGTTGTGCTTAACAGGAGGTCCTGGCTGTCGCTCCAAACGTCGCTTGTCGACAACGAACGTTCATTCGTTTCAGTGACTCCTGTTGAGTCGCACGTCAGAGCAACGATCCACATGAGGGCGATCACTGGCAGAAAGGGAACGATTACGACGCAGGCAACAGTATGAGCAAGCTTGTTGGCGATTGAACTGAATTTTTTCATAACACTTCCGGTTTTGACTGTTTCTTTCATTTCACCCATAGAACGAACGCCAAAGGACGTCCTGCGCGAAATTCCAGAATAAAAGCCAAATGCCGTTTTAGCCACGAAAAAGCACAGTTTTTCACCTTTCGAGAGAGTTCGACGCTGGAACTTGCAGCCTGATCGCAGCGTGTACTTCGGGAGCGAACATCAATTCGAGATCATTCGAATTCTCTTTTTCCAGCCGCTGCAGCGCGGCGGCCATGCGGGCGGCCGAATCGTCTCCAGGAGCATTTTCGGCATCGGCTGACATTGCCAGGTGAAATACTGAAGCGTAGGCGTCTCCTGCTTTCTCCGCCTCCAGTGCCTTGACCTGATGCCAGGCAACGTCACGTTTCGACTTTGCAATGCGAAAAGCTTTTTCGCGCAGCGACTCCTTGAACAGCAAATCGACCAGATACAACTTCTTGCCAGCAGCAATCGCTAACCAATTCCCATCGGTCGATTTGGCTCGCATGTTTTTACGTTCGGAGGCTTCTTCACTATCGGTTTCCTGAACGAGCGTCTGACCAACTTGTGGGTCCGCCTGTTCGGGATTCCAGGTTATCTCTTCGGCATCAGATCGCGTCACGAAATGGCCGTTGTCATCATCAAATTCAACGGAAATGATTGGACTGGAATGTCCCTCCAGGATGCGGCGTTCCTGATTACGACTTGCGTTCCACAGTCGAATCGTGCCGTCCCCGCTGGCGGTCGCAACCTGAAGTTGATCGCCCCGAAAATTGGCGTCGTACACCAACAGGTCGTGCTTGAGAGAGAAAACTTCGTCTTGCGATTCCAAATTCCACAGACGCGCCGTTCGATCATAGCTTCCTGAAATCAATCGTTTCCCATCGGGGCTGAATCGAACAGAAGTGATGTACCCCGTATGGCCAGAAAGGTTTGCAACTTCGACTCCCGTCTCAGGATTCCAGAGTCGGATCGTCTTTCCACCACCAGAAGCCAAAAGACTTCCATCAGGGTTGAAGTCGACACAATGAACATAGCTGCCATGTCCCTGAAGCGTTCGAATCAAGTCTCCTGTTTCTGAATCCCATAGCTTGATGGTGCGATCTTCGCTGGCCGAGGCGAAATATTTGCCAGCAGGGTGAAACGCGATGCCATTGATGTTGCTGGGGTGAGCATCAATGGAAAAGATCTCTTCCCCAGATTCGACCCGCCACATGATGATCCTTGCCGGATTCGGGTACTCACCACTACAAGTCACAACCTGCTTTCCATCGGGCGAGAAGAAAACTCCCAACACCGGTAGCTTGTGTCCTTCAAGCGTTTGAATCAATTCCCCGCTCGCGGAATCCCAAAGCCGGGTCGTTGTGTCTCTCAGCCCTGCCGCCACAATTTTTTCATCGGGACTGATCGCCACACATTGAGCAAGCTGATTTTCGCTACTTGCATCGGTGAGCAAAGCGTTCTTTAAAAACTCTCGAAGCAGTTCCCCCGTTTCACAGTTCCAAAGATGAACACCGTAAGCACCTCCAGAGAACAGTTCGTTACTATTCGATTTGTACTTAACGCTGTGAAAACTGAGCCCTTTCCTTCGAAGCGTCACCTGTGGTGCACTGGCATCGACATCCCAAATCTGAACCTCTCCAGGATCTTCGCTCGATCCATTACCGGAAATCAACCTGCGGCCACTATCGTTGAAGGCCAGTGCATTTACAGCCGTCGCCGAACCTTTGAACTCAGCAACCAGCGTTCCTGTCCTGGCCTCCCAAAGCATGATCGATCGATCCCAACTTCCTGTTGCAATTGTGCTTCCATCGGGACTAAAGGCAACAGAAGTAACGCGATTGCTGTGCCCGTCCATCAGTACAACCAGTTCGCCTTTTGCTGCGTCCCAAATCTTGATCTGGCCCTTGAGTCCTTTGTCGAATGGATCTCCACCTACCGAAACGACTCTGGTGCCGTCGGGGCTAACGTCAAGACAAAGTATCGTCTCCGGTGTCTTGTTGAAGACATCGACCTGCTCCATCTTCCTGAGATCCCATTTCCTCAGAAACCCTTTGTCATCGACGGAATGTGGATCACCGCTGCCAGAAAAAAGCTGACTTCCATCAATGGAAAAACTGAGCGTTTGAATTTTTTTAAGATGCCCCTTGAGGATTCCTTCCAGGTCGCCAGACTGCGCATTCCACAGTCGAATGGTTTTGTCGTGGCCGCACGTTGCGATTCGTTTACCGTCGGGGCTAAACTTGACGTCGGAAACGGCCCCCTCGTGTCCCATCAGCTTTCTGAGCTCTTTTCCGCTGGAACGCTGCCAAAGGGCAACCGTTCCGTCCCGACTGCCTGACACAATCAAAAGTCCGTCCGGGCTGCAGTCAATTGCCCGGACACTCTTTTCATGTGCCTCGATGGACTGCATTTCTTTGCCGGACACGATGTCCCAGACTTTGATTTTCGAATCGGAACTGGCGGACAAAACATTTATGCCATCCGGGCTGATGGCGACTGCATTGACAGAACGGCTGTGGCCATGGCAGGTCACGTCATTTGCTCTGAATTGATGATTGACCAGTTGCCATTCGAGTGACCGAAACGAATCTGGAATATCATTCAATGCCTGGCGAGCTTCACCAGCGCGACCTTGCTCCCATCTTGCACCCGCGAGGTTGAAATTGGATTTGGTGAGCTCAAGTTCCGCTACCCCTTTGAGCCGGTTGGCTTCTTCTTTGGCGGCCTGGGCTTCCGACTCTGCCTGCCGGGCTTGCAACTTTTCCTCGATCGCAACTTCCTCGGCGGCCTGAGCACGAAACAGACCGATCGATGTCGATACGATTCCAGCAACCAACAGGAACATGATTGCGAGCATCGATGCAACCAGGCCAAGATTCTTTCGCACGAACTTTTTGCAGCGATAAATTCTTGATGGCGGTCGGGCCAGCACCGGCTGATCAGTCAAATGCCTTGCCACATCTTCAGCCAGTGCAGCTGCCGTGTCGTATCGTCGCCTTCGATCTTTCTCAAGTGCTTTCATGACAATCCAGTCAAGGTCGCCCTTGAGGATTTGCTGAAGTCTCGATGGTTGAATTTTTCGTTCAGCAGACACAACTGACGCAGATTCGCTCGCGGTACTCAACCGTGTACTTGGACGCGGAGGATCGACTTCGCGAATGAGTTCCAGGACTTTCAAAAATGCCTGATGTCCCATCGTATCCTGATCCAGCGGCGTGGATCCGGTAAGCAACTCGTAGAGCATCACTCCCAATGAATAGATGTCGGTGCGCGTATCAACATCCAGCTGATTCAACTCCGCCTGTTCTGGAGACATGTACTGCAACGTTCCAACGATTTGACCGTACTCGGTAAACATCGTTTTCTCAGTCAGCCGCAGTTGATGCTCTGTTGCCTTCGCCAAACCAAAGTCAATCACTTTGGGAACAGGCTCACCATCATAGAGGGCGACCAGAACATTGGACGGTTTCAGGTCGCGGTGGATGACACCTTTTTGATGCGCGTGTTGAATCGCTTTGCAAACTGGAATAAACAGATTCAGCCGTTGGACAATCGACAGTTTGTTACTGTCGCAATACTGCGTGATCGGGACACCTTTCACCAACTCCATCGCAAAGAAAGGCGCGCCATCTTCGGTTGCACCAACATCGAGCACTTTCGCAATGTTGGGATGATTCATCATCGCGATGGCTTGACGTTCAACCTCGAATCGAGCGATCACCTGTTCGGAGTCATTGCCCGATTTGATGACTTTTATCGCCACGCGACGCCGCACAGGTTTTTCCTGCTCGGCCATGTAGACCTCGCCCATCCCTCCCTCCGCGATTTTCTGGAGGATCTTGTATGGGCCGATCTGTCGGCGTTGTGTTTCCGATTCTTCACGCGGCGGATTGCTGGCCGAGTCCGCGTCATGTCGTGACAAATCTGGAAGAGAATCATCAGAATTTGGATCGCTATTGCTCACGTCTTGTTGCTTCTAACTGACTACGCTGTTGGGTTTAAAGAGAGGATTTGGCTATCGCTGCGAAAGTCGCTTGCCGGTGAGAAAGATTGTACGCTCGCTTCGGCGACTTCTGTTGACTTACTGGATAACGCAACGACACACTTGACAGCGATCAGGGGCAGAAATGGAACGATTGCGACCCAAGCAACCGCATGAACAAGCTTGTTGGCGATTGAATTAAATTTCTTCAAAACGTTCTCAGTTTGGGGTGTTTCTTTCATTTCACCTATAGAGAACGAACGCTATCA